>WQVS01000077.1 GCA_009785705.1 Coriobacteriia bacterium | reverse complement strand
TAAGGTAGATGTGCTATACTGTGCAGTTGCTTTTACTAGCATTGAGCTAGGGGCATAGCTAGAAATTTTATGAAGAAAAGGAAACAATAATGGCAGTACCTAAGAGGAAAAAAGGGCGCATTAAGACTAACCACCGTCGCTCTAATTGGAAAGATAGCGCAGAAAACACGCAGGAATGCCCACAATGTCGTGAGGCAAAGCTTCCTCATCGTGTATGCGGTTTCTGTGGATACTACAAGGGCAAAGAAGTCGTAGAGACTGAAGCCTAGGCGCCTCTCGCCTTTTGTCTGGCGGTTAATCCAGCATGGCTCACACAAATAATATAGACGCAACTCCATCTGCAGAACAAGGCGGAGGAGTGCTTCCTGTAACTATCGCTGTCGATGCACTCGGCGGCGATTTTGCACCTTCAGCGGTTCTTGATGGTGTGGCATTAGCGCTGCAGCGCGACTCACAGTTGCGCGTAGCACTTTGTGGTCCTGCAGAGGTCATTGAACCTTTCGCAACGAGCAGTGCTGCACGCGGGCGCGTAGATGCTCATATTACTACTGAAGAAATCGCCATGGATGAGCATGACCCAGCTCGTGCCGTCCGCAGCAAGAAGGATGCATCAATCGTAGTTGCTGCCCGCCTGGTTAAAGAAGGCGCAGCACAAGGCTTCATTTCTGCTGGTTCAACAGCAGCCTGTCTAGCTGCAGGCACACTTGTCATAGGGCGCATCCGTGGGGTAGCACGTCCAACCCTTGCCGTTGTATTGCCGGGTAAACGTCCTGTAGTTCTTGCAGACACAGGTGCCAACGCTGACTGCAAGCCAGAGCTGCTTGTACAATTCGCTGAAATGGCTCGCGCCTATGCACAGGCAACCCTAAGTATAGATAATCCCAGCATCGCTCTGCTTAACATTGGCTCAGAGGAAGGCAAGGGCTCTGAACTTGCCAAAGCAACTCAAGTTCTTATGAAGGAGCAAATCCACAACTTCATCGGAAACGTAGAAGGGCGCGACATCCTAGATGGCAAAGCAGACGTTATTGTCACTGATGGCTTTACGGGAAATGTTGTCCTAAAAACACTCGAAGGCTCAATGTTTTATCTGCTAGCTAAACTTAAGACAGCTTTTATGGCAACAGGCTTAACAAAACTGGCTGCACTGGTGCTCAAGGGTTCCTTTAAAGAGCTAAAAAGTGAACTTGACCCTGACCAGTATGGGGCGGCTCCTTTACTGGGTGTAAAAGGCTTGTGCCTTGTTGCCCATGGTTCTTCTTCACCAGAAGCGATAGCTAATGGCATCTTGGTGGGTGCAAAGGCTGTTCGCAATGAACTTACTGAAAAAATCACTGCTGCCGTACAGGCGCAAAAATAAATTTTCTACATCAAGCTTTTTATACTAAATACTCATCGTTTTCCGTAGTTGCTTTGCTACAATGAAACCTTGAGTTTTTAACTCGAAATGATTCATGTGTGCAGCCTGATTGCAATTCAATTTCAGGGCCAGCACAAAATAAACCCAAAGGAGAAACATGGCACGCCGTTCACCTATGAATAATCGCTATCAAAAGGGCACTGAACCCAAAGGGGTAGCACGTAAGTCTGCAGCAAGAGCAAGCCGAAGCGTGCAGCAGGAGAGCAAAATAGCTCAGCCTCTAGCAGCGGAAGAGCAGCGAATAAAAAATCAACAGCGACTGCGAAAAAAGGCAGTTCGTTCCTGCGCGAGATGCCCAGTACTCCAGAATATAAGCAGCAACGCAAAATATGGTGGTATTGTCTGGGAGCTTCGTTTACGCTTCTTCTTGTTTCTTTGGCACTAGGCGTAGAGCAAGTTTATTCTTTTATTGGACTTGGGGCAGAGCAGGCATCAACTGTTGGCCTTACTCTGACATGGACAGCAATGCTCTTAGTAGGTGCTGCTTGGTATTTGGACTTTAAGAAGATTCGTCCTTTGGTGCGTGCTTTTGAGGCCGAAAAGGCAGGCAAAAAGAACAAGGCTTCTAAGGACGACAAAGACCAGCAAGATAAAGCTAAAGATGAGGGCAAGTCTAAAAAAGACGATGCCGCCAAGGACAAAACTAAAGATCAAGATAAGTCCAAAGAGGACATTAGCGATAAAAAATCAAAATCAAAAGGTACATCAGCTAAGAAAAAATCTGATGGTAAATCTAAATTGATTACTAAACATTAGCTAAGGAGAACAACTCATGTTCGGAGGATTTCCTTGGGGTATGTCCCCCATTATTGATGCGTTTAGAATTTCGTTGATGCTACTACTTCTGGCCCCCTTGTATGTGATGCTAGATTCACTAAGACCTTGGCGTCATGAGGTAGAGAAACACTTTGATGAACCTAAAGAAGGCATGATGTGCTACTTCTGGATGGGCGGAATTCTATTCATCGTTGGAGTCGCGCCTTATGTGCCCAGCATACTCGAACGGGCAGGTATTTTTATCGGACCAGTGCCAGGGATAATCTCTGGACTCGGTCTCTTTTTCATGGTGGTTCTACTCTTCGCTTATGTAAAGCGAGTAGTTCTTAATAAAACCATGAGACGTTACCGCAAAGAGATGAATAGACAGAAGCGCCTTGAAGCGGCAGGTGAAACGATTAACATCTCTAGAACCAAAGAAATAGAAGAAGATTCAGAACCAGCAAGCGACAATGAGGAAAGCAAAACTGACAGTACCGCAGAATCTGACGAGTAAGTCCCATTGAAAAGGAGCCAGGAGTGACAACATCTAAGTCCACAGCAACGCCCGCCCCCCACACTGCACCTATCCCTGACCTTAACGAAACAGATGCCCCTCAACTGGCCGAAGAACTAGGCCTGCGACCTGAAGAATACACACAAATCTGCGAGCTACTGGGACGTACTCCCACCATATGCGAGCTCTATATGTATTCGCTTATGTGGTCAGAACACTGTAGCTACAAACACTCAAAAGCGCACCTGCGCAAGTTTCCCACAGAGGGCGAATATGTACTGCAGGGCCCTGGTGAGAATGCCGGCGTTATCAGCGTAGGAGATGGTTGGGCGCTGGCTTTTAAGATGGAGAGCCATAATCATCCCAGCGCAATTGAGCCCTATCACGGTGCCGCCACAGGCATTGGTGGCTGTATGCGCGATATTTTCACTATGGGAGCACGACCCATCGCTGCACTTAACAGTATGCGCTTTGGTTCACTGGAACATCCTCGTCAACGCTTCTTAGCAACAGAGGCTGCACGTGGCTTTGCCGACTTTGCAAAGGGCATCGGTGTACCAACCCTAGGCGGAGAGGTCTACTTTGACGATGCCTACAAGACGAACTGTCTAGTAAACGCCATGGGTATTGGACTCATGCGCGAAGAACATCTAACCCGTGCCCAGGCAAGTGGCGCTGGAAATCTATTGCTCGTCCTAGGCGCCAAAACAGGTCGCGATGGCATTGGGGGCGCAAGCATCCTTGCCAGTGCTGAGTTTAGTGAAGACGGCGCTCAATCTGCTGATGCAACAAGTGCTGCGACTTCAGAAGTCGATGCCCCAACTACAGTTACGGGTGACCCTGAACTTGGCCGTCGCCTAGCTGAAGCCTGTCTAGAGCTACTGGAAAGCGGCTTGCTGGTAGGTCTTGGAGATTTGGGTGCAGCAGGATTGACCAGTGCAGGCTCAGAGATGGCAAGTCGCGCCGGTATGGGTATCACCATTGACGTGACAAAAGTACCTACGCTTGAAGATGGCATGCGCCCCTTCGAGACTATAGTTAGCGAATCTCAAGAACGCATGCTTGCCGTAAGCTCACCCGACAGACTAGATGAAGTTTTTGCTGTCTGTAAAAAATGGGATGTGCTCTCTGCGGTAGTGGGTGAAGTTACCGACAGCGGCAATTTCACTGTCGTAGCGGGTGACAAGATTTATGCAAATATTCCTGCAAGGTCTCTTGCTGATGATGCCCCAGAGTATGATCCAGCTTACACAGAGCCTGCCTATATTGCAGAACTGCGTGATGCAGATATTGATGGACTAGCTCATCCACAGTCACAAGATGACTTGAACGCAGCACTACTTAAGCTGCTTGCCAGCAACAACATTGCTTCGCGCGGCTGGATTGGTAAGCAGTGTGAACTTGATGACAGTGAGCCCGCAAAGGACAGTGTCGTTATCGCAGCAGGAGGGGACGCGGGACTCTTCCGCATCGGTATTCCTGGCAAACCTGACACCATGACCAACCGCGGAATCGCTGCCAGCTGTGACTGCAATGGCCGCTATGTATACCTGAATCCCCGCCGTGGCGCACAAATTGCAGTAGCAGAGGCTGCCCGCAACGTAAGTTGTGTCGGCGCAACACCAGCAGCCCTTACTGACTGTCTTAACTTTGGGTCACCAGAAAAGCCAGAAATCTACTGGACTTTCGTAAACTCAATTGAAGGCATTAGTGAAAGTTGTAAAGCGCTAGAAGTACCCGTTGTTTCAGGTAATGTAAGTCTTTATAACGAATCAGATGGTAATCCCATTTATCCAACACCTGCTATTGGTCTCGTCGGTGTTCTTGATAATCTTGATAAGCACTGCACTAGTGACTTTAAATCTGCAGGTGACACGATTATCTTGATAGGTGAAACTTTTAATGAAATCGGTGGTAGCGAATACCTACAGACTCAGTTTAATCTCGTTGCAGGAGACATCCCTGCACTTGACTTAAATCTTGAAGCACGCACGCAAAAGGTGCTGCGTGAACTTATCGACGCAAAGCTGCTACAGTCTGCCCATGATTGTTCTGATGGTGGACTAGCGGTAGCACTTATCGAGAGCGCCGTACAAGGCGGTCTTGGCTTTGAGGTTGCTACAGATGATGACCTGGCACCAGCTGCTTCACTCTTTAGTGAAAGCCAGAGCCGTGTTGTGATTAGTTGCTCTACAGATAAAGTAGACGCCACCCTTGATGCACTACAAGCAGCCGATGTGCCTTTCAGTGTACTTGGTGACGTAAGTGGCGATCGCGCAATCATTAAGGACAAGATAGACCTTCCACTAGCAGAGGTAGCCCAGGTTTGGTCAGACTCCCTCGAAAAAGCTCTGCTTGCAGAGGACGGCAACTAAGTGAGTGGTGTAATTGGCATTTTTCTAAAGCCAGACACTGAACAGCAGTCTGTACCCAATACAAACGATGAGGCGGCACGCCTGGCCTACTTCGGCCTGCATGCACTGCAACACCGTGGACAGGAAGGCTCTGGTATTGCCGTAGGTGATGGCAAGACCATTATAGAAGTCAAAGATTTGGGTCTCGTAGCCCAGGTCTTTAAAGAATCAAGACTACGTGCGCTGACGGGGCATATTGCTCTGGGTCACGCAAGCTATGCAGTGTCGCGAGGCGAGAATAACCTGCCTGAATGGGAGAGCACCCAGCCCCATATGTCGTCGATAGGCAAGCAGCTTATTGCGATGGGCTTTAACGGAAGCATTCTTAACTCAGAAGAACTGCAGGACTATTTGCATAGCAACAAAGTTCAGCTAGATTCTGATGCAGACGCAGAAGCAATCGCTGCACTGGTAGGCAAATTCACCGAAGAAACCAGTCATATTCGTGAGGGCATTGCACACACCATGAACATGGTACAGGGCTCTTATGCTGCAGGAATCATTACAGAATCAGCACTATACGCTTTTCGCGATCCTTTGGGGATTTGCCCCCTCTGTTTGGGTGAACTTCCCGTAGAGGACGGAGAAGAGGGCGAAGTTCGTGGATGGGTAATTGCCAGCGAAACCTGTGGACTCGACATCGTTGGTGCACGTTATGTTCGTGATATTGAGCCTGGTGAAGTTGTCAAAATTAGTGAGTTTGGTGTAGAAACACTCATGGCAAGACCGGCACCAAAGCCTGCCTTGTGCATATTCGAATATGTCTACTTTGCCCGACCAGACAGTGAGATGGCAGGGCTTTCCATGTATGAGGCCAGTGTTCGCCTAGGTGAAGAGCTAGCAAGAGAGCTGCCCATAGACGCAGACTATGTCATAGGAGTACCCGACAGCGGAATCCCAGGAGCCGTAGGCTTTGCAAAGGCAAGCGGCATTCCTTACGGGGAAGGAATTACCAAAAATCGCTATGTGGGCCGTACGTTTATTGAGCCAACACAAGCACTGCGCAAGCGTGGCATCAGACTGAAGCTCAATCCGATGAAGCACGCTGTACGTGGTAAACGTCTTGTCGTGGTGGATGACTCAATAGTGCGTGGCAACACAAGCAAGCAGCTAGTAGCCATGCTACGTGAAGCAGGCGCAAAGGAAGTGCATCTGCGCGTTACTTCACCCCCGGTAATCGCCCCTTGTTTTTACGGGATAGATATGTCGACTAGTGACCAGCTCATAGGCGCACGCCTAGATGTAGAAGGAATTGGCAAACATATAGGAGCAGACTCGCTAGCCTACCTATCGCTGGAAGGAACAGTAAGGGCAACAGGCATCCCGGCAGATGAGCTCTGTATGGCCTGCTTCAACTGTGAATATCCCATTGGCTGCACTATCTCGCAAGCTTAACTGAAAGGTTACTGCCATGTATTCGGAAGACAGCGAAAATCAAACAGGTCTTACCTATGCCCAGGCTGGTGTCGATACAGCAGAAGGTGCCCGCGCCGTAGATGCAATACGCGCCAGTGTTCAATCTACTTATCGTCCTGAAGTCATTGGGGATATAGGTGGCTTTGGAGGCCTCTTTTCTGCAGCAGCGCTTAAAGACATGGATGACCCCGTACTGGTCTCAGGCACTGATGGAGTAGGCACCAAAATAGAGCTGGCTCGTCAGCTAGACATCTACAACACCGTAGGTATTGACCTTGTGGCTATGTGCGTAAACGACGTACT
>WQVS01000076.1 GCA_009785705.1 Coriobacteriia bacterium | reverse complement strand
TGATGGTACCCCATACGGGATTCGAACCCGTGTTCTTCAGCTTGAAAGGCTGACGAGATAACCGCTACTCCAATGGGGCATGTAAAACGAACAACAAATAATAACGCATATTGAACCGATAGGCAAGGCTTAAGTTCTAAATGCCGCAGACATGTAGGCAGCAAGTCCTGGTGCAGCCTGGTCAATGTTTTCTGCAAAGCGTGGATCTGCTTCCCACATTGCACCAAAGTTTGCATGCATCTCCTTGGGACAATCATAAAACCAGCGCGAGATAAGTAGCCTGTGCTCTTCTGCAAGAGCCCTTGCGTCAATAGAATCTGCGGGGATATCTGCTTGCATCAGCTCAACAAAGCGATTGTTAATGTCAGCGGCCTCTTCTTTGTAGCGCTCCCAGTCTTCAGGTGTGTAATTTTTTACACGACGCGCACTTTCTTGATAGGCATCAGTGTGCCCCCATTTCTCCTGCGCCTCTTCTTTGTAAGGATCATTGCTAAATCCATTAAGTTCATCTGCAGCACTCATGGGTGCTCCTTCCTCTTCATGCAAAATCATTTCTTCGACATGGACAATCAAGCTTTTCAGGTGAGCTTGCTGTGCTCGTAAGCGATCTAGATGCTCTGCTAAGCGAGTCACTCGTCCACCACTGCTAGGGACAACAGCGTCGTGTAGCGCATCAGCATCCCCCAGCAATGCTGTAATATCAGCCAGGGACATCTGCAAAGCACGATAGGCAAGGATTTCTGCCAAGCGCCTGCCGTCTGCATCACTGTATAGGCGGTATCCTGCAGCACTGCGAGTGCTTGGGCTCAGTAACCCAATCCTGTCATAGTGTCGCAATGTCTTAGCACTAACACCAGCAAGCTCTGCCAGACGTCCAATAGTATAAGTAGCTTCATTGTCCATGTAATAAGAATAAACCTTACCCTAAGGGTAAGGTCAAGAGGAAATTGTACTATTTCAACATTTAGTCCTACGCTCCTATTTTCTCGGCAGCTTCACCAAGCTCTACGCTACCCCATTGAGCAGCCAAAAAATGAAGGAAACACCTTTATGATTGCGAGACCGCTGCAAGGCTTGCAAGCAGAATTAAATTCAGGCCAGCTCTTTCTTTGACCAGTAATGACAAGTTGCAACGATCGCATTACTTTCGTTTAGCAGCTTTCCTGTGAATCCAATTTCTCAAGTTGAATAATAGGAAAAGCATGTTTCATGCAATAATGATATGGAAAGCGGTGTAATGGAGCGCATATTTACATGAAAATGAAATCGTGGGAACCAGAAGGTTTTGAGCTGGAGACAAATAGTTGCTCAGTCGAGACATTATTGGAGTGGATATAAACCCCGAAGCACTTGATCGCTGTTATGAAAAGCTATCCTTTGAGCGCAAAGATACTGGAGAGGCATTTATTCGACAAGGTGATGCTCGGAATCTCGATTTCCTCAAAGCTGATAGGAAGGAATTTGCATGGCAGTCAATCTAGACCACTCTACCTATCAAGAGCTCGAAGATGTCCTCAAAGGTGAATTTCTTTCTTTAGGATTTATTGATTTTGCAAGAAAAGGCCAATTTAATGCCTTGCGTATGACAGTTGACAATAAGTGCGATGTAGATATACAAGTTAGCCTTCCAGGATATAAAACAAAAATTACTCAACAAAAGGTGACCTATGATTATCGAGTTGATATAAGAAACGAGGCTATATCACACGCAAACATCATCGTAGACTTATATAGTAAGTCCGAGCAATTTCCTGAAAAGATTAGAACTGTGTATGCTTTTTTGCGTGATCTGTTTAGAACCCCATTATCTGGTGAAAGGTTCGTGACTCTTCTTGATGAGACGCCCTTTCGTCCACCTTCTGATACTCTGCTTTCTCGAGCAGACAGGGCGCATGATGTACTGAATAAAGAATTTGGAGTATTGGGCAATAGTCAATGGAGCTATTCGGCTGATGAGCTTCGTTACATGATTAGCTATATCGTTATGCAGGAAGACATCAACTACCCTCCTCCAAAATATGAAGGTCGCAAAATGCCCTTTAGTCGTTATATAGAGGCAATTTTAATAAATGAGCCCACGATAAACACCTCATATCAATTGGAGGACGTAATTGAGCGCGCACTTTCACACCGCAGACCAAAGCCCTTTGAAGAACTGCGCAACATCTATTTTCAATTTTGAGATCTGTGCTTGAGTATCTGGCGGAGGAAATGGGGATTCCCACGCATTGCTACGCAATGCACTCTATCCGAATCCCTCTAGCCTACAACAGAAATCCCTCAAACACCTTAGCAGGTGTCCGCGAGATTTCTGGCGGAGGATTAGGGATTCGAACCCTAGGTACCGCTTCAAACGGCACACACGATTTCCAATCGTGCCCCTTCAGCCAACTCGGGCAATCCTCCGCGAAATGTGCGAATACAGTCTAGCACAGCCTAACTAAGATGGGTCTTATACTGCCGCATCAATTGTCCACTGTAACACAGGTGCTATACTGAGAAAATGGTACATGCGCCTAAGGCTGACAAAATGAACAGACACCGATTCAAGATTGATTCGGCAGGAACTTATCATGCGCTCTCTCGCAGCAAGGACTATCCTGACACCTACAGCATTACTGTTTATCTAAAGGAAGCCCTAAAATCTGACATCCTGCAGCAAGCAGTGAACGACACCATGAAGCGCATTCCTACTGCCAATGTGTCCCTTAAGCATAACTTCTTTGGAGTCTATCATGAGGAAATGTCTACTCCCCCACAGATCGAACCTGCAGAGAATAATCCCATAGCATGCGATTACTACTCAGATTATGGTGAACATCAACTACGCGTACTCTATGGAGAAAACTTCTTCACTCTAGAGGTAATGCATAGCGTCTGTGACGGTCGTGGACTTACTCAGATTCTTAAGTGCCTTACAACACGCTACTTCGAATTGCTTGATGTGCACACGGACAAGGCTAATCCTACCGATATTGTCTGCGGTGAGCCCGCAGACCCCGAAGAATCTGAGAATGCTCTCGCTCGGCATGGCAAAAATGCCTCTACCCCGAAAGCAAAGAGTGGCGAACAGGAAAAGGTGGCCAAGAGCAAGGATAAAGCAGAAACTGGGATGAATACCGAAGCAGGTAAGCCAGAAGCTGGGGTAAACAATAATGCCACGCCAGATGCTTCCTCCATAAAGACTGCCTACCGTCTGCCAGTGCAGCCACAGCAGATGAAGACAGGTCTTGCTCCTACCCCTCTGCAAACATTTACACAGGTAATCGACCTTGCTTCACTTAAGTCTGTCGCAAAAGAACACGGGGCAAGCATTAACGAATATCTGCTTACCCAGATATTCCTCGCAATGGCTGAAGAACGCAAAGAGCAGCACGCAAAAGAAAAGCAAGTCGATGAACTGCCCATCGTGGCGACAATTCCAGTTGATGCACGCAATTTTCTACCCAGCAAAACTCTACTTAATTTTGTTATAGATAAAAGAGTTGTAATGCCAGAGGGTGGGGATGAGGTGCTTCAGTCAATCCGCGACCAATTCACAGCAGTCGATAAAGACTTCATCCTAGAAGAGGTGACCTGGATATACAGAGGAATGAAGTTGCTGAGCATACTCCCAAAAGGATTGCAGACCCTCTTTACAAGACTGCTGCAGCGTATTGAAAGTCGAAAATGCAGCACCATGTTCTCAAATCTGGGACTGGTAAAGCTTCCCCCTAAGATAGAGGATCGTATTCAAATGATGGAGTTTGTCATAGGGCGCATGAACAACATCCCCTACCATTTCACCTGTATCACTGTTGGGAATGTGCTGACTTTAACGACGGCGAGCACTGTTCCCAATTGCACGATCGCCCAACGCCTGCATCACCGCATCACTCAGGACTAGACCATCCCTCTATTCAGGGTCTCGAATAAGAAAGCTGATTTCTGTGCCGACACCCTTAGTGCTCTCAATTACAAGTTCACTATCAAGTCCATAGAACCCACGAAGTCTATCAGACACATTGCGCAGCGCAACACCCAAGCCAGCGCTTGAGCTCTTTTCAAATATCGCAGCCAGCGAATCTTCGTCAATGCCCACACCGTCATCGCTCACTGTTACAAGCCAAGTATCGCTGCCCTGAATGTACTCTACTAGCACCTCAACTCTTAGGGGGCTTCCGTCATCTCGCATACCATGCTCAATCGAGTTCTCAACCAGCGGCTGCAGCATAAAAGAAGGCATCGGCAAATCCAGTGCCGCCACATCAATGTCGAGACCCAGATTAACCTGGTCTCCAAATCGCGCCTTCTCCAGTTCAAAGTACTGCTTAAGGAATTCTAGCTCTAAGCCTAAAGTAATAGGATGATCACCGTGTTCAAGTGTACGGCGATAAAAGCCAGCGAATTGGCGCAGCAAGTGTCGTGCCTTTTCAGCATCAGTACGAATGTAAGCACTAATGGTATTAATGGTGTTAAAAAGGAAGTGTGGATTAATCTGCGCCTGCAGTGCTTTTAGTTCTAGTTCAGTCGCAAGAGTGGCTTGTTGCTCTAGCTCGTGGATAATCAGCTGTGTTGAAAGTAGGCGCGCCAGACCTTCTGCTGAAGCTAGTTCTGTCTCAGTCAGTGCCCCTTCGCGGATATAGTAGTACTTCAGTGTTCCAACCACACGTGAACCCACCTCTAGGGGAACCACAATGGCGGCACGCAAGGGGCAGCGTGGGTCCTTGCAGCCTATGGCAACCTTTGAAGACAGAACTACTGTCTCATTGCGCGAAAGCGCCGTATGTGTAGCTTCAGTAGCAATAGGTCTACCTGGGGTATGGTGGTCAGCCCCGCGTCCAGCAAATGCCAACACATACTCTTCATCTGTCATAGCAACTGCAACGGCACTAGAGCTTGAGGACAGCACAATCTCGCACACAGTCTGAGCGTTGTCAGGAGTCAAGCCCTCACCCATATAAGGAAGTGCCTCGTTGGCAGTGCGCGTGATACGATCCGATTCTTGTGCCCGCAATTGATCGGGGCGCTTTTTCGCATGACTTATCGCAAGCGCAAAGGCAATGGGAGCAAGAAGAAAAACACAAAGTGCCAGCACCCATTGCGGCCAATTCAAAATGAGTGCGACTATCGTTACCGTTATCACTGTCGGAATACTAACAATTGTGAGAAAGTCGAGAGCATCCATACGCAAAGTACCCTTAAGGCGCTTACGAAGCTCCGTATCCTCTTGAGACTCTGACTTTTCTTGATAGTTTTTACCTATGATATGTCTGCCATCTGGACCTCGTCTAATGTGAGGCAATTGACTCTCTTCAAGAATCCTGTCAACATCTGCTTGAGTCGATGTATGCACTGCAGAATCCTTGGCGGTATTAGTGGACTGCCCTACCTGCTTGTCCAGAGGCTGCTTGTTCATGAGCGATTCTTCCTTAAGCGCGAAAAGAAGTCCTGCAAAAGTTTACTGGATTCATCTGCCAAAACCCCAGAAGTAACCTGAAAGCTGTGATTAAGTCGACTGTCATCATGCAAGCGGTAGAGTGTCCCCAATGCCCCAGACTTCGGGTCTGCAGCAGCAAAAACACAGCGCTTAATGCGTGCCTGCTGCATCAAGCCTGCACACATAGGACAGGGCTCTAAGGTTACATAAACCGTGCAGTCCGAAAGACGCCAGCGACCTAACTGTTGTGCAGCCTCACGCAAAGCAATGAACTCTGCATGTGCTGAGGGGTCATGGTCGACCTCTCTACGGTTATGCGCACGAACAACAACGCCATCTGCACTTACGACTACGGCACCTATGGGCACCTCTCCCAATTCGGCAGCGTAATCGGCTTCTTCTAGGGCTAAGTGCATGTAATACTCATCATCAGGGGTATCATACTGTGCAGTGAGTGTGTTTTCCTTTATGAGGGAGTGCGTTTCCATGTAGCTAAAATACCATTTTGGGGCAAATTGTGATATGCTCACTAAGCATCAATTTAGTATGCGGAGAACTGGCCGAGTGGTTGAAGGCGCGCGCCTGCTAAGCGCGTATACGGTTTAGAGCCGTATCGAGGGTTCAAATCCCTCGTTCTCCGCCATCATTTGACAAGATTGAAACACAGCTGCATAAGTTGTCACTGTCAACGCCCAGTAAAAGTCCAAGCTTAGGAACATGCACACTATGCAGCAACCTCAACATCAACCCCCTTACCTGGAAGAGAAAAAGAAGTTTCCCGCATGGGCAACAGCACTCATTGTTGTGGGAGTGCTTGCTGTCTTGCTGTTTTGTTCAAGCGTGATTGCACTTGTGACAGTGGAAGCGTTTTCTGGAGGGGTTCCCGCGAGACTCTTCACGGCAACAGAAGCCCAAGAAGAACCTTCGCCCGATATAGGTCGAACTATTGAATCCCCGACATCTCCCACATGGGAGGCTATCTCAGATGCATTTGCAGACGTGATGGATCAGAACAATATTCTGCCTTCAGGACCGTGGGGGCCAGATGGAACACGCAGAACTTCTTCATTTGTGGATTTTACAGGTGTGCGTGACGGGCAGAACGTTAGCCTGACAGAATTTGGAACCGCATCTGCGGCCAATCGGGAATATGAGCAAATCCAGATGCATCTACTTATAGGTAATCGCGAAGAAATTGCAGGAAATGCTAGTGAAGGATTTAGCTATAATTTTTTTGATGCTGGGAATCAGATGTACGGAACGGTCATTTTGTTCGGCAACTACATTTTTGAGGCCTTTGTCAACACTGAAGATCATGAGCGGCATATTGTACCTTTGATTGAAGATTTGCAGTATCTGACAATGACGGAATTACCAGAAGATCCTGTTCGGGATTTTCGTGAAGCAGTGTTAGCAATTGGTCATTTTGGCGATTATGATTCAGGACACGTTCAAAGCATTGTGTTTCATGATCAGGAGATTACCGCGACCTTATATGAAAAGCATGACGAATCGGGGAAGGCAGACTTTCTTGAAAGGTTGCTAATTAGAGAGCCAACCGAATATGAAATTGTCCAAGACGGATCCTATGTGCACTACTGGGCAATCGAATACTGGTGGTACGATATGTATCTTGTCTCGATCTATCATCAAAACTTTCTATATCAGTTCATAAGTCCAGCAGAGCACCGTGAAAGGATTGACGAAATAGTCTCGCAGCTAATCTTTCTGATTGAGGAGTAAGAAACCCAAGTGCCTGTACACTATTATTGAAATCCAGAAAGAGTAATGAGCAGTACAAATTATCGAACTAGCGTTTGCTATTAGAAACTGAAGTTGATAGACTCAAGAGATATATGATCAAGAAGTGGTTAGTGGTTAAATTTGCATTATGGAAGTGAATGAATGACAAGAAGAGATTTTAATACCCTTCAGCCTGTGGTTAAGTGGGCGGGCGGCAAGAGGCAGTTGCTTTCTGAAATCAAGCCTCTGA
>WQVS01000075.1 GCA_009785705.1 Coriobacteriia bacterium | reverse complement strand
GGCTTTCTTCTTACTACTAAGCGTTTGTATGGTAGAAATATTGCAGACTCCAGTTCCTTTGTGGAAGTCAAAGACATTTCCACCATAACTCTTGGGCGTAGTGGATTTGTAGCAGCAATGCAGGTTCACTCTGTCGCGGGTCCCGTTTTAAGCAAGCACCTCTCTATGTCAGCCCAGCAAAATCAGGAGGCAACTTTAGTTTTTGGCCTGAATCAGACTATTGCTCTGCTGAAGCCAGAGAGCACAGCGACTGGTGCTGCTGTTCAGGTTGAGAATTCTGCGCCAACTAAGACTATTTGTACAGGTTGTGGGGCAACCCTTCAAGTGGGTACGGTCTGCAAATTCTGCAGAAGATTAGCACAACAGTAAAAGTAGCATGGCAGTGAAGAAACTTATTGCAGAATTTAAAGATTTTGCCTTGCAGGGCAATGTTATGAGTCTTGCAGTGGGCATTATTATTGGTGCTGCCTTTCAGGGAGTTGTGAATTCTTTAGTTGATAACGTCTTGTCTCCTGTTATTGGTCTTTTTGCAGGCGCCAACTTTGATGGTCTGCACTTAGAGTTCTGGGGTGTGAGCTTGCGTTATGGTGCCTTCATAACCGCTGTCATTAATTTCATCATCATGGCAGCAGTTGTTTTTCTTATCGTGAAGCTAGTAAATAGGGTAGTAAACAATCAACCAGAGCCTGAGTCTACTCTGCGTCAATGTTCCTATTGTTTTGGTGAAGCAGAAAAGGCGGCTACTCGCTGTCCCCACTGCACTTCTAAAATCGAAGCCATTCCTGAAGAAGAGTCTGCGGATTAGTTCGCATACCTGACTATTTTTTCTCTTTACAATCCACTTAAAGTAAAGGTATATTCTTCTACGGAGCTTTCTTAGAGTTTCCTCAAAAATAGTGCGACAAAACTGCTGTCTCGTGCGACAATATAGTCTTAGCTTTGAGCTGCTTATTTGAGACAAAATGAGCATAATTCCGCCTTAAATTTCAGATTTAGACAAAGGAGACCTCGTAGGTGTTTGAACAAGTTGTCATAGCTAGCTTTATTATTGTGGGCGCTGCCTTTGCCTGCATTGGCTTAGGGCTCTCATGGCTGCTTTCACCAACGAAACCTACAGAGGGAAAAGGACTTACCTATGAATGTGGCGTAAAACCCATTGGTAAGCCCTGGATTCGTTTTCGCCCAGGATACTTTGTCTTTGCGATTCTTTACATTATCTTTGATATCAAAATCATCTTTTTGTTTCCCTGGGCTATAGCAACAAGCTATGTCATTACAGGATGGTTCATCATTATTGAGATGACCATTTTTGCCACTATCTTACTGGCTGGGCTTGCCTATGCCTGGAAAGAGGGGGTGCTGTCATGGCATTAGATAAAGTCTTTGGGGAACATTCACTTGCTTTCATTCGTTCTGAGCAGCTCTTTGACTGGGCTAGGGCGCGCAGTCTGTGGTATCAAGCTTTTGGTATTGCCTGCTGTTCACTGGAAGGTCTTATTGCAGCAAGCGGTCCGCGCTTTGACTTTGACCGCCACGGGGTCTTCTTCCGTGGAGTTCCGCGTCAGTCAGACGTCATGATTGTGGCAGGAACCGTTAATTACAAGATGGCGCATGTGGTCAAGCGCTTGTATGAGCAAATGCCAGAACCAAAATATGTCATTGCCCTGGGGGCATGCGCCAATACGGGCGGTCCCTTCCGTGAATATCCCAACGTTATTCAAGGCGTTAACGAAATAGTTCCTGTAGACATTTATGTTCCGGGCTGCCCTCCGCGTCCTGAATCCATCCAGTATGCCTTTTTGCAACTGAGGGAGAAAATCTACGCCCAGACAGATGAAAGAATGGCAGACCGTGACCGCTGGAAGCAGGCATTGCCACAAGAGGAGAAGTCAGCTGTTGCTCAGGGTGAACGTGTTAAGGTACCGGTTCCGTTGCCAGGAATCGAGAATGTTCCTGTCTATGGTGCGCCACGCGCTTCATGCTGTGCTAATGCAGATGAATTTTTGCCAGGCAAGAAATCATCACAGCCTGTAGCGGCAAAAGCCGCTGGCAAAGGTACTGCAGGAAAAGCTGCCAGCAAAGAGGCTGCAGCACAAACTGCTAACACAGGGGCCGCTGCCCAGGAAGCGCCTAAGGATGCAAAAAAGGTGGCTATGACGAAAAAGGATGTTTCCTGATGGGTCGCTCTCCTTATATAGCTTTGGACAATCAGACTCTTATTGACCTGGTCAATGCATTGTTTGATGATTTGGACATAGGGGCTTACCAGATTGCTGAGGAGAGTAGTTTGGGTGTTGTTCTTCGCCTTGATGCTGAAGATGTCCTAGATGCACTGCAGGCATTTCGTGACAGTGCTGAACTTCAGTTTGAGCAACTTATTGACCTTTTTGGGGCGGATGTGCGCGACCTTGTCGAAGTTACCTATCGTCTGCGCTCGCTGACAAATAATATTGACATTGTCCTAAAATGTGAGCTTCCTTATGATGCTAGCTATTCATCAGTGGGACAGGTTTATGCTGCTGCGTGGCTGCCAGAACGTGAGTTATGTGAAATGTTTGGGCTGAGTTTGTTGAATCATCCGAATCCAAAGCGCCTGCTTACTACAGAGGGTTTACCTCCTTTCCTTCGCAAATCTACAGCGATTCGCACGAAAGAGGAAATATGGGGCTAACGGACGGATATATCAATCCTGGTTGGTTGTCTCCTGAGCCGCCCTTCGGCATTACGGTGCCGCGCAATATTAATCGCATTGCAGATGACCCTTTACAGCTCTGCACTGACCATTATTTGCTGAACGTTGGTCCGCAGCATCCCTCAACGCACGGAGCCCTACGCGTCATCATGGAACTTGATGGTGAGCGTATTATGTCGGGCGAGGCTCACATAGGCCAGCTACACCGCGGTATCGAAAAGCTTGCAGAACATCGTCGCTACCATCAGCTGGCGACTCTAGTGGACCGTGCAGATTATGTGTCGGGCATTACTGCAGAGACAGCTGTTGCCCTAGCCACAGAGCAACTGGCAGATATTGAGGTTCCTGAGCGTGCGCAATGGCTGCGCTGTCTAATGGCAGAGGTAAACCGCATCGCCAGCCACTATATGTGGATGGGACCGATGGGTCTCGATAGTGGTGCGATGGGCATCTTCCTCTACATGCAGCGCGACCGTGAAGCCTTCATCGATGTTCTTGAAGAGATGACAGGCCAGCGCCTGATGTTTAACTATGTGCGCCCTGGGGGAGTAAGGGGAGACCTGACCCCGCGCGCTGAACAGCTGCTGCGTGACTACCTAAAGACAGGTGTCAAGCGCATGCAAGAACACTGGGATTCCCTTTTCGAATCAGAGCTATTTCAAGTGCGTACAAAAGATATTGGAGTACTGACCCGCGAGCAGGCCCTGAGCTATGGTGCAACAGGCTTTGTTCTGCGCGCTTCAGGAGTTGACTGGGATTTGCGCCGCGACCGTCCCTACGATGCTTACGACCAATTTGACTTTGATGTTATGACACGTAGTAATGGCGATATTTTTGACCGCATGGTGTGTAGGTTGGATGAGGTACGTCAATCACTGCGCATTATTGAGCAATGCCTTGATGGCATGCCTGAGGGACCTATCAGCGCGAAGCTTCCTAAGGTTTTGCGTGTTCCTGAAGGCGATGCCTGTGGCATTGTTGAGTCTGCGCGTGGGGAAGTGGGCATCCATATCTATTCAGATGGTAGTGACAAGCCTCTGCGTATGCGCTACAGGCCACCAACGCTTTATTCGTTGGCAATGGCAGAATCTCTGCTTCCTGGGATGCTGCTTGCCGATGCCATTGTGGGCATGGGCTCCTTCGACTTCTGCTTTGGCGAGGTGGATCGCTAATGAACGCCTGGCTACAAGCAGTCTTATGGGTACTGATGATTCTAGTCGTCATGCTGGCAAATGGCTCACTCATTATCTATATGTTGCGCAAAGTGTTGGGTGCAGCTCATCTGCGCATTGGTCCTCAGGAGCTAGGACCTGCAGGTATCTTCCAGTTAATTCCTGACATTATTAAATTGCTGACCAAAGAAGACCGCCACCCAAACAACTCAGATAGATGGCTCTATATCTTGGCTCCCATCATTATTTTCCTGCCAGTTCTGGTGGCTTTTGGCTTCCTGCCTTTTGGTTATCGTATGGTGGCTGCAGACATTAACATGGGAATTATGATGATGATTGCCTTCATCGCATTAGTGCCCCTGGGCGTATTTGCAGCGGGCTGGGCAAGTCATAATAAGTATTCGCTTATTGGGGCGATACGTTCAATAGCTGCGACTATCACTTATGAAATTCCCTTATTGTTATCGGTAATCCCTGTGGTTATTATGGCGGGCAGCCTTAACTTAAGCGAGATTGTCTTAGCGCAGGCAAACAGCATCTGGTTTGTTATCCCGGCACTGCCCTCAGCTATTATTTTCTTGATTTGCGCCCAGATGGAGACCAATCAGGCTCCTTTTGATATGACAGAAGCAGAGGGTGAGCTAGTAGCTGGATTCTCCACTGAATATTCAGCCATGCGCTTCGGCTTTATTTTCCTGGCAGAATTCGCAGGTAACTTTGTGCTGGCAGGACTAGCTGTAACGCTGTTCTTGGGTGGTTGGACTCTGCCTGGTGTTGACCCTGCAACTATGGGTATTCTTGCTCCTGTGGTCTTTGTTATTAAAACCTATGCGGTAATCTTCCTGTTCATGATGGTGCGCGGGAACTTCTCACGCTTCCGCATCGACAGGTTGGCACAGATGGGTTGGAAGAGGATGATTCCTTTCACCCTTGTCTGGACCATTGTCTTTGCCATCGGGTACCGCGCCTTCCAGTTATGGCAACCTTCTCTGGGTTCATTGCTGACTTCAGTATTTGGCGGGGGAGGATAGACCATGCGTATGTTTAATGAAAAGAAACGCTGGTTCCCTCTAGGGCTCTTCCTGTCCATGCGCATTGCCTTTAAGAATCTCTTTAGGCGTTCGATTACGATTCGCTATCCTCATGTGTGTGCTCATATTCCTGAGCGCGCGCGTTGGGCAGTGGAGATTAACTATGAAAAAGACGGAGCTCAGCGCACACATCGCTGTACAGCCTGTAAGATATGTGAAAAGGAATGTCCGAACTTCCTTATAGATATCGATGTTGAGACGGCTCCTGACCGCAGTAAAACTATCAAACATTGGCTCTATCGTCGGGGCGGATGCATGATGTGCAGTCTTTGCGTTGAGGCCTGTCCTTTCGACGCTATCAAGATGGGGCATAATTACGAGCTAGCCCACGCAGACCCAGACTTACTAGAATATGACCTGTTAACAGACGTTCCGGCATATGTGCGTCCGCGCACGCCCCGTCCTGCGACAATAGATTCACAGAAAAAGCAGGCTGGTCAGACTAAGCCCGCAAAGGATGCGAAGGCTGGTGCTAAGGGCGGCGAGAACAAGCGAAGCTCTACAACCGGCAAGGAGGCAAGCAATGCTTAGCATGATAGCCTTCGGGGTGTTGGCGCTTATCATATTAACTGCAGCCATCAAGTGTGTCAGTTCGCGCAATGTTATTCACGGTGCCTATTGGTTACTACTCTGTGCTGTGGGAACTGCTGGGATGACCTGGTTCCTTGGTGCGGAATATCTGGCGATTGCGCAGCTACTCATCTATGCAGGTGCCGTGGGTATCCTTACGATATTTACGGTAATGGTGACTCACCGTTCCCTTGCTCAAGCATCAAGAGAGGTCAAGCTCTCTTGGTCAGTGCTTGTTCTGGCCCTAGGTTTCTTTGGGCTCATTGCTTACGGAGTCATTGCAACACCTCAGTTGGCACAGTTCACTACAGCAGCAGAACCAATTCCCTTCGCGGAGTTTGGCATGACGCTCTTTAATCTTGATGGCTATACTTTTGCCCTTGAGGCCGCCGCACTAGTCTTGCTAGTAGCTATAATCGCAGCTGTTTGGTGGACTAAGTCGGATAAGGCTATTAAGGATGTGGAGAGAAGTACTAGCATAGGTGACGCGGGCGACAGTCCTCAAGCAAAGCAGAACGAAACTGAGGCTAGCGCAGACGAAAAGGACGAAGACGATGCGGAGGAGGGTGACCATGCTAGCTAACTTTAGTAATGTGGGATTGGTCACCGTACTGCTTTTCACAGCAGCCCTTTTTTCCATTGGACTTTATGGTGCCATGACGAGAAAAGCTGCTGTCAGTGTACTGATGTCGCTAGAGATTATGATTCTTGCCATTTCGCTTAACATGATTGCTTTGGCGCAGTTTATACCAGGGGCACAAATGCATGGCTGGCACTTTGCCCTTTTCCTCATGGTAATAGGTGCAGCAGAGGTAGCCATTGGTCTCTCGCTGATAGTAGCCATTTACCGCAGAGTTAAGACAAGTAACGTAGAAAAACTACAAGTATTGAGAGATGAAGAATAGGATAGATGGAAGTGCTGAGCACATACACAACAGTATCGGCTGTGACACAGCTTGATTTGTGGTGGGTTTTGCTTGCCCCGCTCTTTCCCTTGCTGGGCTTCTTAGCCCTTGCCTTGTTGCCGCAAGATTTGCGCAATAAGCTGCGCTTCATCCCTATAGTGGGGCTGTCGGCAAGTTTTGCTATTGCTGTGGCAGCAGCAGTCACTATTTGGCCAGGTGGCTCTATCAACGATTCTTTCTACAGTCTTAGCTGGACTTTGGGTACTTTGGGCTCCCTCCCTCTGACTCTTTCCTTGGCAGTGGATTCGCTAGCAGTAATAATGCTGGTGATGGTGTCCTTTGTAGGTCTTTGCGTCCAAGTATATTCACTGAAATACATGAAGGACGATGAGCGAATTGGCTGGTTTTTCTGCATCAAATCATTATTTCTGGCAGCGATGCTGGCCTTTGTTCTATCCGGTGGGCTGTTACTGCAGTTCGCTTTTTGGGAAATCATGGGTGTGTGCTCATGGGCGCTCATTGGATTTTGGTATCGCAACAAGGCACCGCGCAAAGCATCGCAGAAAGCTTTTCTCTTCACGCGTGCAGGTGACGTAGGTTTTTTCGTAGCGCTATCAGCTGTCTTTGTGGGGGCGCAGTCATTCGAGTTTGACCAGATATTCGCATCTGCCCCTGATTGGTCACCCTTCCTTTTGGGCGTAGTAGTCTTTGGACTTATTTGGGCGGCAATCGGTAAGTCTGCTCAGTTCCCGCTCTCTGTTTGGTTGCCTGATGCTATGGCGGGACCGACTCCGGGTTCAGCACTGATACATGCAGCAACCATGGTAGTAGCGGGTGTATTCATGCTAATCCGTATGCTCCCCGTAATAGAGCTGTCTCCGTTAGCAATGAACGCAATCCTCACAGTGGGCATTATCACGGCACTTTATGGAGCCCTCTTGGCCTGCTTCCAGAGTGACCTGAAGAAGGTATTAGCCTTTTCAACCATAAGTCAGCTAGGTTTCCTCTTCACAGCCATTGGCGTAGG
>WQVS01000074.1 GCA_009785705.1 Coriobacteriia bacterium | reverse complement strand
GACTTTTTGAGCTGAATAGAGTAAAGCAGTTGAATATAGACATTTAGAAGCAAGAGCGCAAAGGCAGGAGCAGCCAGAATCCAAATCCTCTCATGCCCCAATAGAGGAAGCGTAAGCGCTAAAGCAAAACAAAGAAACCAAAGTCGAGCAAGTCGACCAACAGCCTCATTCTTCATTAAAATATGAAACACCGTAGGTTCGTCCATAAAACCCTCCAAAGCTAGGGACTAACATTGCAAATGCCAGATTGAAACCTCATAAACAAGGTGAGAAAATACTTTATTCGATAACCCCTCTGCAGAACTTGCACTTTGTACCAACTGTTCCAGATGCGCCACAGCCACTACAGCGAGCAGCAACTTTTTGCTGTGAACCCTCCTCTGCCGTAACTTCTTCTGCTGAAGGTTTTTCTATAGTACCCTTTCGCTCAAAGCTCACAAGGGTCATGGGGTTTTCATCTGACTCAGCTTCTGTTGCAGGAAAAAGAGTAATTTCAGTACCCTGAAAGTTTCTCAACTGGGTGTAGGTCAATACTCCAAATTCATTCTCAAGAATGGTACCAAAAGTGTTTTTGTCTACGATAAGTGTCTTATGTTCATTATTGGGAAAATCAAAACTTACTGAAAATGCTGTAGTTTTTGTTTCACCGCCAGACACCTCAGCAGTTTTAGAAATCACCGTTACATCTTTTTCAAAGGTAACAGTATTCTCAGCAATCAATTGACGCTTAAATCTTCTAGTCGGAGTAGAACCAATATAGACCAGAATCAACCCAATCAAAAGCCAAGCACCAGCCCCCAAGCCTGCAAAACAAGCAAGGTCATAGATGTCATAGGGCCCTATCAAGCTCTCCACAAAATCACCGCTATAAGATATCCAGAGATATCCCAAGTAAACTGGCGGGGCAAGCCATACAATCCAGCAAATAGGAGCCCACCAATTAAAGGGCTTTCCTTCCAATTTGTCTGTAAGTTGTATTACTACTTTCCCCATAAAGAGTAACCCTTCCCAAGGTTTTAATAGTGTATTCTCAAGTGTTTTCTCCTGACCAGATTTCGCAGGCCAATATTTTCATTATAGCGCAGAGAAATCAAGACTTGGAGATGCGATCTTTCCTGTGCAATTATCGAGCGAAAATATCCAATCTTAAGTTGAAGATTGCGGTAAACTGAATTGCTAACCCGAACAAAAAGGATGTGCGGATATGAAGAGTGTTGTAGAGGAAATTGCAGGTGTAGAGTTTGCGAGCTTCAGCGGAAATAGCATGAGTTACCACTCGGAAAGCGCGAATCATAAAAACAGTGACGATATGGAAATTTTAAAATTGCAGCTAAGTGAATGGAAGTTTAGGTTAACTCAGGTCTGGTCACTTATGACCAAATTCTATTTGCTTAATCTAATTATAATGATTGTTCCAATCATGCAAACAGCGTGGAGGATAGAAGTTGGTGCACTCGAGAATTTTCTGTGGATATTTCCCTTGGTAAGTGCTGTCTTTGCTGGAGTTGTTGGTTACTTTTCAAGCATTGAAATGGGCAGGATTAACGAAATTAAAACACGCATTCGCCAGTACATAAATGAAAATTTCTCACATTTCTCTGAATATCCTGACGAAAATAAAGGACGTAGAGGACATCAACACTTGCCTATAATTATCTTTGGTGTTCAACTTCTATTGGCCATTACAATAATGCTAATTTTTCTCTTGTAGCATCTTGACGCACTTGCAATTAAAGCGTCACAACAAAACCACCAACACAGTAATTGCATAATAGATTCACGCTAGGTGACCAATAATCTATTTTTTCAACTTTTACTTAAAATTCTTGCGCTTTCCCAAAAAGGAATATTCTTCGGTTAAATTGCCAACACAGGGATTAAGTCTGGCATGAATCCTTTTTCCCAGAAATAGAGATATGCCCTTTTGAACAATCGCCTCAGTAAGATAAGAGTCAAATTCATCCCTTGAGTCTGAATATCTTGACGTTTCCAGATAAACTGTGTAGTAATACCTATCTCCTCTAAGTGTAGTGCACTTTATTATGTATCCCGTAGATACAAAGTTGAAAATGCGTCCAGCAAGTATAGGGTCGGCCAAAAGACTTTTTTGCTCATATCTCCCGAGCTGATGCATTTGTTTGCAAATTTCCAGAAGATTCAACGAAGGCTTTTTTGAAACAGGCTGCCTCTTTCTCTTCCCAATAATTTCAGTTAGTTCATGCCAGGGCTTGCGTAAATATCCAAAAAGATGAGATCCAAAGAAAACGGTGTCTTTCAATGCTCGAACTTTTTGCGGATTTGCCTCTTTTTTGCTTTCATTCACATGATAACCGTCAAATGCGTAGGCAAATTTTAGTCGCATTTCTTGAGTGTCAAGATTTGTTTGTCCAGATAAAGACAATTCCTTTACATCTGGAAATGTTTCATTTTTGCCCGCAGCAGAATATGCAGCCTTAATTTCTATATGGGTTACTTTTGGGCAAGCTATAACCATTTCAAAGGCATTGAGAATCAACAAGACATTATCCATTTTTGGATATTTCTCGCACAAATTAACAAAAGCGAACAAGCTAGATTTGCCATCACGCGTTTTAATTAATTGAAGCTTGTTCACGCTAGGCGTCTTCAGAATTATCTCATCAAAAAGCTCTGTGTCAACAATTTTTTGGGCATTTGGAGTGTTGAAAATTTTCAACTCTTCATCTTTACAGGGAGTTTCTGGTTTGCACTCTTCACACGCTTCGTTCACGCAAAAATTTGCTAAATTTTCACCATAATAAATTTCAGTCTTCTTGGGGTCAAAAATTATGTCTTTGATGTAGATGTTTGGAAAATTGGGCTTATCTGCAATATTGTTTGCAATAACTGCGATTGTGAGTGCTATCGCGGTGAACAGTGCGGCAAGCCATGCTGGATTATTGCTTAATGTAACAGATATATCTGGACTAGTCAGCGTAACAGGTATGGAGAGAAGCATCAGCCATTTTCCTATTCGTTTGATGCATGCTGAGTAAATACCTAATAATCTGGTTCAATTTTTTGGTATTATTGTCAATTTTACACAGCAAATAATCGTGGAAAAGTCTATCACGACTTCACTTCCATATCTATAATATGGGTCAAACCCACCTGCGAAACAATATACAGGATTCGACCGAAGCTGTTTTGGTGGAGCCTACCGGGATCGAACCGGTGACCTCATGGCTGCCAGCCATGCGCTCTCCCAGCTGAGCTAAGGCCCCACGTTAAACACAGTGAAAAAGTATAACAGAAATCAGAACTACGCACCCAAAGAAAGTTCAGATATAGCCTGCTTTGCAATGTCGAGGCTGAAGCCCTTGTTGATGAGTCTGCGCAAAGCCTTTTCTTTGTCCTTGTGAGTTTCCAGGTTCAAGCGCGCTGCTACTGTTATAGCACGCTCAATTTCTTCTTCATCTAAGGGTGATTCAAGATACTCCGTCTCTATTCCGCGCTGCTTCAATTCTTGCACAATACGCTTCCATCCTTTATTTGAATATTGCGCACTTCTAATATAAAGTTCTGTGTAGCGCTCATCATCTACTAAGCCCACTTCGATAAAGCGCTCAACAACTTTCTTGGACAGCGTTAAACTGTGACCCTTCTCCTGAAGACGCTTGAGTAAGTCATGAGAAGTCTTATCTCGTGCCTTTATAATGCGATGTGCGCATTTCCTAGCCTCTTCGTAGGCAGCTTCTTCGCAAGAATCGAATGTCATACTTTTTTAAGTTTCAGAATTTTACGTCTCAGAATCAAAACGTGTCACCCTGCATCGAACACAGGATGACTCGTTTTTAAGCTCCCAGAATAGCTCCTCGGTTTTCCGAAGCTAATCCGCAGCCTTTTCTGCTTTCTGCATTCCTAGCTTTTCACGTATGGCTGTCTCAATTTCTAGACTCATTTCAGGGTTAGTGCGTAAAGTCTCTTTCGCAGCCTCACGTCCCTGTCCAAGTCTTACATCACCATAGGTGTACCAGGCTCCAGAGCGTTTCAAGATACCCTGTGCAACGCCTAAGTCCAAGATAGAAGATTCTTTACTGATGCCTTCACCATACATGATGTCAAATTCTGCCACTCTAAAGGGAGGAGCAACCTTGTTCTTTACAATTTTTGCCTTAGTGCGGTTACCCAAAATCTCTGCACCCTGCTTGATGGCCTCTCCCCTACGAATGTCAATGCGTACTGTTGAGAAAAACTTCAAAGCACGTCCACCTGTTGTGGTTTCTGGGCTTCCGTACATGACACCAATCTTTTCACGAATCTGATTAATGAATATGCAAGTGGTATTTGACTTAGACAAAGAACCTGTCAGTTTACGTAGGGCCTGACTCATGAGACGAGCCTGTGCACCTACAGTTGCGTCCCCCATCTCGCCTTCAATCTCTGCGCGAGGGGTCAAAGCTGCTACTGAGTCCACAACTACAATGTCAATAGCGCCACTACGTACTAACATGTCGCAAATCTCAAGTGCCTGCTCACCTGTATCAGGTTGCGAAACTAAGATTTCATCAAGGTCAACGCCAAGACGTGCGGCATAGGTCGGGTCAAGAGCATGCTCCGCATCAATAAAGGCTGCAACACCACCCATAGCCTGAGCCTCTGCAAGAATCGAAAGAGCCAAAGTGGTTTTACCACTAGATTCAGGTCCAAAAATCTCTACCACACGACCACGCGGAACTCCACCCACACCCAAAGCGGCATCAATCGCTAGGGAGCCTGTAGGGATAACCTCAACGGCTAGCTGGGAATCTTCTCCATACTTCATGATGGAGCCTTTTCCGTACTTTTTCTCAATTTGCTCGCGCGTAAGATCTAACATTTGCTCTTTACTGGTATCCATTATGTCTCCTGTTTCTGACCCCTGTTAATATTGAGAACTTACTTCACTACTCTGCTCTTATTGAAAAGCAATGTCAATATTTTTGAACGGCTTTTCTAGTGACAATTCTGTCAATTGCTGATTTATAGCTTAATTGACCGAACGTTCATTTGTCAAGAACGAACGTTTGCTGTAACTTTTCCGACACATCCTCTGTACCAAGAGCTCTCTAGAGATTCAAAGTTCGTGCCGGTTTTAAAATGGAGAAAGCGGAACATATTCCAACTGTGTGAGCACTTCACCACTTGAAAATTAGTGCGAAGATTGGAGCCCCAGTAAGTTCTTACCTATTTAGGGGGTTTCGCATGGTAGGCTTCAAGTGCACCAATATTTCTTGTGCGACGCTCTCTATTGCACGGTTCTCTGTATTGATGATGAGTGCCCCCAACTGGCGCATCAGCTTGCGAGCATAGTCGAACTCTTTTTGCACATAATTTGGGTCAGCATAGCTAGGAACATAAGTTCCGATATCTGCCATGCGCTCCTGCCTTACCTTTGTCAGCGTCTCCATGCCTGTCATGAGGCCAAATATTTTACTGGATTCCACCTCAAAAAGCTGCTTTGGTGGCTCAGTCTCCAAAGTAATGGGAATATTTGCCGTCTTCAGACCACGATGCGCCAAGTACATCGACAGCGGAGTCTTGGAGGTGCGTGATACTCCTATCAAGACGATATCTGCATCTGCCAAGCCTTCCGGCAGCTGCCCGTCGTCATGACTTACGGCAAACTCCATGGCCGCGATACGATTAAAGTACCTACCATCAACGCGATGGAGCATTCCCACCATTCCTGTTGGGGGCTCCCCTGTGTGGTCAGATATAAGGTCAAGTCCGCCACCCAAAACATCAATGGAATAGGCAGGGCCTCCTTCTGCCTCTGGATGACAGAGGTTAATCATTTCCTCACGTAGAACGGGACTGGTAAAGGTATAAACAAACACATAGTCCGGACTACCTCTGTGAGGATACACAGCCTCACGCAGTAACTCTACGCTGTCAATCATGGTTGTTGACACATAATCCCAGTGAAATTGGGGGAACTGGATTGCAATAATATGGGCAACCGTATCAGCAGTCTCGCCAACAGAGTCACTCAAAATATGTAGGGTTAATCGTCGCTTCTCTTCGCTCATATTCACTACTATTTCTGCTTTGACAGTCTGCGCAGGTCAGCAAAGGGCTCAACTTGCGCTATGAAGATGTTGAGCAGGGCAAGCCTATTGTTGCGCAGGGCTTCATCCTCATCCATAATCATGACATTGTCAAAGAAGTCATCCAAAGACTTACGCATGCTAGCAAGCTCATTCAAGTAATCGCTGTAAGACTGCTGTTCCAAATAATCCTCAATGCGAGGTTTTGCTGTCAACAAGGCATCGTAAAATGCCTGCTCGTGTTGACCAAAAAGAGTCTCATCAACCTTCATGCCAACCTCTGAATTGCTCAAGTTCTTTGCACGGGTGTAAGCCGTGGACAGATTTTCCCAGGCATCACTTTCATTGAGAAAATTCTGCAGGGCTTCACAGCGTGCGGCACTGTCAGCTGGCTTGTGCGCAACGGCTGCGATTACAGCAGAAACAACCTCTGTCGAGTAATCGTTGGCGCGCAGCATGCTCTCAAGGCGCGAGGCGAAGAAGGTCTGCACCTTTTGGATTAGCTCCTCCGTGCAATCCTTACCATCAGCAAGCCTGAGCTCTTCAGGTAGAGTCTTTACAGATTCCCTAATCAGGGCATCACTATCCAGAGGGAGCTTATCCATAATAATGCGCAAAGCCCCAATGGCATTTCTGCGTAGGGCATAGGGGTCACTGGTGCCCTTCGGAGCAAAGCCTGCTGCAATAATGCCGACTATCGTGTCAACTTTATCTGCTAGCGAAATAAGCTGCCCTTCGACACTCTCTGGCAAGTTGTCGCCCGAATAGCGAGGCCAGTAGTGCTGTTCTATTGCTAGGGCGACCCTGTCGCTCTCACCCTGTGCCTTAGCATAATAGGCACCAATTACTCCTTGTAGTTCGGTGAACTCGACTACAGTGTTACTGGTTAGGTCTGCTTTTGCCAGCTCAGAGGCACGTAGCGCGGTTTGTGCTGCTTCTGCGGGAACATCCAGCGTTTCACAGAGATACTTGGTCAATTTCGTAACACGCAGGCTCTTATCTGCCAAGGTGCCCAATTTTTGCTGGAACAATAAGGTGTTCAACTTTTCCTTCCAGCTATCAAGACCAGCTTTTAAGTCTTCATCATAGAAGAAAGCAGCATCAGCCAGACGTGCGCGAATAACACTTTCATGTCCTGCTGCAATCTGTTGAGCCTGCAGAGGATCCCCATTAGAAATAACAATGAAATGATTGGTTAAAGTACTGCTATTCGCTGCATCTGAACCTTCAGATGCTGAACCCGACTCAATAGCAAAGTAGCGCTGGTGTGAATTCATGGCATATTCAAGAATCTCGCGAGGTATGCGCAGGAACTCTTCGTCAAAAGAGCAGAGCAAGGCATTGGGATATTCCACCAGATTTACAACCTCATCAAGCACTTTTGCAGGCATGATTGCCCTGTTTTCTGCTCCAGGTGACTGCTCTGGCAGTTGCGCAGTCAACTCTGCAATGCTGTCCAGAATCATCTGTCTGCGCTTATCTTGATCGACAATAACCTTATTGCCGCGCAGCACGTTTTTATATTCGCGCATTGCCGCTATAGGAATCTGCTGAGTCGAAAGAAAGCGGTGACCATAGGTAAAGTTCCCAGACTGCAACTGTCCAAAGCTAAGCGGGACAGTGTCTGAGCCCAGTATCGCAAGAATCCAGCGCACAGGACGAATGAAGGTCTCTTCCCCACTGCCCCAGCGTTGACGCTTAGGCCAATCAAGTCCCGTGATGAGGCTCTCCAGCAAACCTGGAAGCACTTCTTTAGCGGGAAGTCCCT
>WQVS01000073.1 GCA_009785705.1 Coriobacteriia bacterium | reverse complement strand
TGCATCTTCTCTGCTGATATATCCAGTGTAATGCGCTACGACTCTGAGCGATTTGTAATCCAACCATCGCTCTTCACCACGATAAGTCACCAGAGCCTTATATAGCCTTGGCAAACCAAAGTCATCACGCTCTTGTACCTCCCACTTCCATTCTGCTGCCCGCAAGGAATGCTCTGCCTTTGCTCCTAATTTTTTATCGCTACGTAAAGTGAAATTCTGCCCCATTGGCAACTGCAGGACATCATTTGTGGGAAGCTGATCAAATTCTACTGTTCTATCAACCTTTTCGATAAGTGGACCTACAACGGGAGTCAACTCAAGCTTTGTCAAAGGCAGGCTTCCTGAATACTTGCCGACAGAATGTCTTCTGAACTGTCCCAGGGCTTCAATAATCTGCCTTTCTTTCCCAATATACTCTGCGCCAAATTCTCTTTCTACTTTAATTTCTGCTTCCCTATCTCTTTGACGAGTTTCACCAGATGGTGGACTTGCACCAGCAAGACTCACACTAAAGAATTGCTCAACTGGCTGCGCTAACATCGCAAGGTATTGTGGATTGGCGACCAGATAACTGGCCAACAGCGTCAGCACAAGAGAGATTGCTAAAGTCCAAAAAGCATTGCCTATACTTCCGCAGGCTTTCACAAAGAGGTTTACTGGGATGTCTCTTTGTTTTTGCGTACGCTGGACCTCTCTAGCCTTCTTCGTTGCTTCTTTCACTTCCCTATCTTGCTGCTGTTCGCGCAACTCGCGCTGGGCAAGCAATATGCTTTGACGCTTTGGTGGAACAAACTGGGCTACAGTATTCATGAGTACCTCTTTCTTTTTGCCTTAGTTCTTTCTCTAGTGACCGCTCTCTTCAGCAGCCGTCCATATCTTCGCTTTTGCAAACGATGCTTATTACTTCCCTACCAGCCGTAAAATCGCAACTAAGTCTTCTCGCAATTTCACATCAGACCAGTCAGTTTTATGAAATGTTTTAATACAGGGCAATTTTCCTGCCATCTGACTTTTAATATGCTCAAAGTCAGGCTCTGATGCCCCTCGAATACAGACAACATAGTTCAGCATTTCTGCATAATTCATAGAGTCAAGCAGGCTTATTAAAGGAGCAAGTTCCCAAGGCTGCCCTCCACTGACAAGGCAACGAAGATTGCCCCGCAAAAACCGTCGCTGAGCTGCTGGGAGGCTCCCGCAGTCCCAAATCAACAACTGATATCCCTCAAGGTCACCTGGAAGAACGCCTGACATGATGCTAAGTCCTGAAAAGTTCGCAAACTGACGAACCTCGTCGCATCGCCCTCCTCTCTCTTGTGTCCCACTTGAAGAGAAGGAAGGCTCCTCCTTAACCGACAGCAGGTAATACTGCCTTAATGCTTCAAAAGTCTCATGTGACACAATAAGTGCGCAGTTAATATTACGTTGATGAGCCTTAATCGCCAGTGAAAGAGCAAGGTGCGTTGCACCAACCTTTGGTTCAACCCCTGCGACTGTTATTAAAATTTGCTCACTTCTTTCAGTTTCTTTTTTCTTCCAAGGGGCTGGTACTTGCTCTGCTGGATTAGGCACAGGTCGCAGTTTGGTATTTGCGCTCTTAAGCTTCAACATAGAGAATCACCGCTTTCGTAGTGGCCACAGCTTCCATAACGACCATCGGGATAACGAATCACATGACCCTGTACCTCAAAGTGACCTAAAGTCTCCAAGACTTCTCCCAGAGATAAATCTAAATCCCGCGCTAACTCATCTGGCAGTGCAGGCATGCCTCGCAAAGCTGTAAATATCTTGCCAGCATGAGATTCAAGCTCTGACTCAAAAGGAAGACGAGTCTGCACACCCGCATCACCAGTCACCTTAGCCACAGATGTCTGAGGGTTCATATCAGGCACGCCTTGACGATCTTTGCCACCTTGCTGCTTCCTGCCATCTTTGGCCATCGCTTCAAACCCCTCATAAAGCGCAGAGATGCTGCTGCGCGTCTCAGAAAAATTACAAGCAAGTGCAAGGTCATCGCGGCAGCATATAGGAAAAGCTCCCTCACTAATAAGCCTATTGGGAGCAGCAGATTCCAGATGCAAGATTGAGCCAGGAACCGCAGCTACAGGTACTCCCATATCCAAGGCATGGTGCACTGTTGATAGCGTTCCGCTTGGTAGCCGCGCCTCAACTACAACGACTAAATCGGAAAGCGCAGCAATAAGACGATTTCGCTGACGAAAACGATATTTCATGGGTGGACTCTGCCAGGGATATTCAGATATTACTGCTCCGTCTTGGGCAATTTCATCCAGCAGTTTTCCTGAACGAGAGGGATAGACGATGTCTGCCCCACAGCCCATTACTGCAACAGTGCTGCCGCCCGCTTCTAGTGCTCCTTGATGAGCAACTTGATCGCATCCCCGTGCTCCACCCGAATAGACTACAAGGCCTAGATCCGCGGCCCAGGTCGCAACAAGCTTTGCAATACGCTTTCCGTAGGGCGTTGCATTGCGCGCACCAATAATTGCTATACCCTGGCCTAAGGCATCTTCTCGTCCTATTCCATAGATGGGATGAGGGGCATTCTCGCGCAAGCTTAGTATTTCTGGGTAAAAGGCATCGTCAGGCACTAGTTCAAAGCGCGCTCTTTGTTCCTTAGGTACAGCATCAGCCACAACAGTTTGCCGCGCATACATAGAAGACTGATGGCTCGATTGCCGATTAGATACTTTAGTCATGATTGCTCCAAGTCTTCCTATAGGAAAGTGCCTCACTGAGGTGAGAACAGTTCGCCCGTCTGCACAGATCTAAGTCTGCGATTGTCCGAGACAAGCGCAAGGTGCTTATCATTGAACGTCCTGATAGCTTAAGAGAGTGTGCTGCCCTGCGCAAAAGACCCAAAGCCTTTTCATCAATAAGGCTTGGGTCACAGAGTTGCTGCCTGCTCAAGTCATGCACAGAGCTTCTGCCATACTGACTTGCAAATTTTCGTGCTGCCGACACCTTTTGAGACAGTTCTTCTGAACTAAGTGACTGATGTTTATGTTCACCCTTGTCAAAAAAGTAATCAGGATTAGGTCGCGGCACAGACACAAACAAATCAAAGCGATCAATAAGGGGGCCACCTATTCTGCTTTGATACTGCTCTATCTGATTAGGTAGACAGCGACAATTCTTATCCCTATCCCCCAAATAGCCGCAGGGACAAGGGTTAGCTGCGCCAAGCAACATGAAGCTTGAAGGAAAGACGAAAGATCCTTGAGCACGAACAACACAGACCCTTCTATCTTCAACAGGCTGACGCAAAGACTGCAAAGTATTGCGTGAAAATTGGGGCATCTCATCCAAAAAGAGTACTCCGTTATGCGCCAGAGACACTTCTCCTGGCTTAATGGGATTCCCTCCGCCGATTACCGCCACCGTTGTAGCACTGTGATGAGGGGCCCTGAAGGGCCTTCTTCGTAGTTGCTGATTAAATGATGCTCCTGCCACAGAAAATACAAGGGCAGATTCAATAAGCTCTTCAGAGCTTAATTTGGGAAGAATGCTGGGCAAGCGAGACGCCAACATAGTCTTCCCTGTTCCTGGTGGTCCAACCATCATGACATTATGTTGTCCAGCAGCCGCAATAGTTAATGCCCGAACTGCCTGCTGTTGACCTACAACATCAGCGAAATCACCACAGGCATAATTTTTCCTGTCTTTGCCTGCAGAACAGTCAACTGATTTGTGCTGCACAACAAGGCTCGACAGGCGATGTGCATCACTAAGGTGCTTGAGTTCTAGTGCCTTAAGGTTTAGGAGCCCATCAAAGACTGAAGCATCGGGACACACAATGGTCTTACCTAGTTTTTGAGCAAGCATTCCAAAGCCAACCATCCCATTAATGTTTGAAATCGTACCATCTAGACCCAACTCGCCGATAAGCAGATGATTGTCGAAGCTACTTGCATGTAGCACTCCGTCCGCTTGCAAGATACCCATCGCTATCGCCAAATCAAAGCCCGTGCCTGATTTATTAAGCAATGCTGGAGCAAGATTAACGGTGATGACTCCATCGGGAACACGAAACCCACTATTCTTCAATGCCGCCGTCACCCTTCGATGTGATTCTTTCACAGCGATATCACCTAGGCCAACAATGTGAAAGGCAGGAAGACCTGTTGTTAGGTGTACTTGCACCCCGATACTTTTTGCTTCAACGCCCTGCATGTTAGCAGCACTTACCTCGCTGTAGCGTCGAAGACTGGCCTTTGCAGAACTTGGAAGCTCTTTCAGTAATTCAGCAATTGGCATATGCATCACGCACATATTGAAGCTTAGCTTTCTTTCTAGCCTCATCAACAAGAATACCGATAACATCAAAGCGAACCGAACTGTGGGGAACCTTGCAGCGACGTCTATACAAACCAATCAACTTGTAATAGCGCTGTCGCTTCTTAAAGGTAACCGCTTCCACAGGACTACCATAGCCAGTCCCCTTGCGCGTTTTTACCTCACAAAAGACGAGAGTGCGCCCATCCAAAGCAATAACATCTGCCTCGCCATAACTGCAACGCCAATTTCTGTCAACAATCTTCATGTCATGCCGTACCAGAAATTCGCAGGCTATCTCTTCCCCGCGCTGACCCAGCAGGCGCCTTTTCTCATGATAGGTACTTTTACTCTTTTTAGTCTTGTCAGTGCTTGCTTCTTGCTTGGTAGCTGTAACAGCCATAGAATCACCTCCGCAATGCATGATAGCGAGAGACGATTAAAAGATGATAAAGCTCTGGTTAAGTCTGTGTTAAAGGAGAGCTAAATCTAGGCTAAGCCAGCGTTAAGCAGCGGTTAAACTCGCAGCTAGACAGGGGTGAGCAAAAGAAGCCCACGAAAATACTAAAATAAAGATTCTTGCAAGAAATTGTGACAAAAACTACGTCGATGCAAAGGGGTCAATCCATATTCAGCTATTGCTTGCCGATGCGCCGCAGAAGCATAGCCCTTATTTGAATCAAAGCCATAAGCAGGATAGTCCTGACTAGCCTCAACCATCAGGGCATCACGTGCCACCTTTGCAAGAACCGAAGCAGCCGCGATGCAGGCAATCTTTGAGTCACCCTTTACTATAGCTTCCTCCTGCTCAAAGAGTCCCAAAGGAAGCCCATCAATGAGAATAGCGTCAGCCTGAGCAGAGTTCAACCCCTCGACAGCACGCTGCATAGCAAGTCGCAAAGCAGGCATGATGCCCTTTTCATCAATAAAGTCCGCATCAACGTGGGCAACATGGTAGGCCTGGACAGACTCCACCAATTGGGCTGCAATCTCCTCGCGCCTTGCAGGACTTAATAACTTAGAATCGTTCAATCCGGTCACAGGCTGCCAGTCCGCCCCCAATACAACCGCAGCAGCGGTGACAGGACCAGCGACAGGCCCTCTGCCAACCTCATCAATACCAACAACTACACGCGCACCCTCAGCATATAACTGCTTTTCATACGCAAAAAGCGCCTCTACATCGCAGAGACGCTTTTGATTTTTATCCGAAGACAAGGGTTTGCTTAGCTTGCCAGCAAATGCCAACAGACGCAGCTGCTATTAGAATTTTTGCTCTTTAAGGCGTGCAGCTTTACCAGTCTTATCTCGCAAGAAGTAAAGCTTCGATCTGCTAACCTTACCACGGCTAACAATCTCTACCTTTTCGATTTTCGGTGAGCTCACTGGGAAAGTACGTTCTACACCAACACCGAAGCTGATTTTACGCACAGTAAAAGTTTCACGGTTCATCGCACCATGACGACGAATCACACGACCCTCAAAAATCTGGATACGCTCACGACTACCTTCGATAATCTTGTAGTGCACCTTTACATTATCGCCAACCTGAAACGGAGCCAAGTCATCTCTAATCTGCTGCTGTTCCAAAGCGCGAATGACATCCATAATCCTAAATCCTTCTCTCTATACGTTCATATGCTTAAATAAGTGAGTCTAAAAGACACGATTGACTAGTATACCCCAATCACAGACTCACCCGCAATGGGTAACTCCAGGAAAATGAAAAGAGCGACACCTGAGCTTTTTTCTTCTCGAGCTACTCTCCATCCTCTTCGCGTTGCGCCATAAGGTCAGCTCGCTCTGCCCTTTGTTCATCCACGCTTAACTTTTCTGCCGTTTCTGTTGCTATTTTTTCCATTTCCACAGGGATGTCAATCTGCTGAGGGCAAAGAGGAGCACACTCTCCGCACCCGATACAGGAATCTGCTAAAGCATCATCACCCAAGGCCTTAAGTCCCATCATATAGCCAAAATCTGACCCGCCCATCTTGAAGGCGTTGTATGAGCCAAATACTCCTGCAATGTCTACTCCATAAGGACAAGGCATACAGTATTTACAGGCCGTGCAAGGTATTGCTGCCGCTAGCATTGATGCGTCTAAAGCAGCATCAAGCGTTTCTTGTTCACTGTCTGTGAGTGCCAGGTCAGACTCCACCGCGCTGAAGGTAGCCAGATTATCTTTTAATTGGTCGAGCATGCTCATGCCTGAGAGTATCGTTACCACATTAGGCAACCCTCCTGCAAAGCGGAAGGCCCATGAAGCTATCGATTTGTCAGGCTGCACATCCTTTAGCAGCTTTTCTGCCGCCGGGGTAAGCGAGGCCAGCTTGCCACCGCGTACAGGCTCCATAACCATGACAGGAATACCAGCATCAGTGAACATCTGGTAAGCCTGTCCTGCTTTTTGCAGTTCCCAGTCAAGATAGTTCAGTTGGAGTTGTCCAAAGTCCCAATCATGCGCTGCAATAATGCGTCTTAAGTCGTCAATTGTTCCGTGGAATGAGAAACCAAGTCGCCCAATCTTGCCAGCTCTCTGCAAGTCAATAGCCCACTGTAGTAGACCAGACTCAATAAGATGGTCAAAGCGCTCACCATCTAAGGCGTGCATTAGGTAGAAATCTACGTAATCTGTGCGTAACTTCGCAAGCTGTTTTGCAAAAACTATATCAGCATCTGCCGGAGTATCAACCTCCCATACGGGAAGCTTTGTTGCCAGATAGAAGCTATCACGGGGATGACGACTTACCAATGCCTCGCCCAAAAAGGGTTCGGACTGGCCTTCGTGATAGGGCCATGCAGTATCGAAGTAAGTGACCCCATTAGCCAAAGCATGATCTATGAGTTCTGTGGATAGCTCCACGTCAATATCTTCTGCACCTGCTTCTGTCTTTGTGACAGGCAGACGCATTATGCCAAAAGCTAGTAGTGAGAGTTTTTCGCCACCTTTTCCATCTTTGTGGGGCATGTTGCGATATATCACTGATAGTCTCCTAATCTAAAATACGAAGGCGTTCAGGGTCACCCCTGCAAAAATAACTGCAAACCACACTGCAGTTGAAATGGCTAGGCACAGTAAAATGCGCAGCAAAACGGATAATCCCGTCTTAGAAACTGCCATACAGGCCGCAGCTCCGATAAAGCCAAAAAAGCCACCCAACATACCAGCTAAAAATACCAAAGAGAGACACAGAACAACAAATACCCAAACCCAAGCAGGTCGAGGGTAGTAAGGCTTGTCTGCAATAAGAAGCTGTCCATCATAGACAATATCAACACCCGTCTTTGCGGTAACAAGACGCATATCTTTACCATCATGGACAAAGATTTCATCAAAGCCAAACATCATAGAGAGAAATCCACCCTTAACTGTGTGAGCTATCCCATCAACAGTAAGCGTATAGGTAAGGCCCTTTTCATGCTCACATTTAAACTTAAGATAGCGGTCACCAACAAGACTCTCCCATTCCTGAACAGGCTGCTTCAGCACAGACTTTCCTTCCTGTAGTTTTGCATTAATGCGACTGCCCGCAAGAGACTGAGGAATAGAGGCTTCAGTCAGTAGAAGGAATAGCCTTCCTTGCGCCCTCATTCATCAACCCCTTACTACATCACGACTTAGAGCGTTCCAGATATTCAGAATCAAAGAGCCCTGATTATTTGGAATGGTAAGCCTAGTCAACTAGGTGTCCATTTCAAATAATCAGAGCGACGCAGAGTCTGGGTATCT
>WQVS01000072.1 GCA_009785705.1 Coriobacteriia bacterium | reverse complement strand
GGGCGGATGCGGCGTTATTTCCTTCGAGCTTGACGGAGGATACGACAACGCTGTGAAGTTCTTGGATAGTCTCAAAGTCGCAAGAATAGCAACACATGTAGCGGATGCGCGTACCTGCGTATTGCATCCTGCGTCTACTACTCACCGCCAGCTGAGCGATGAGCAAAGAGTAGAGGCCGGAGTAGCGCCCACCCTGGTGCGTCTAAGCGTGGGCATAGAGGATGTACGCGATTTAATCGCTGACCTAGATACAGCCCTTGAAGTAGCTTTTACTGACTAGTTGTAGGTTCTAGCTCTATTAAAGAAAGTATTGATTAATGGAAAGGTGTTGCCTCGCTTCTTTACGGAAGAATGGGTGACACCTTTTCCCTGTGTTTTGCACTTTTCATTTATTTAGAGACTATTTCTCTGTTTGCTGTTGACACATATGCTATCAGCAGTGTTTAATGGCACAGTCGTTACTTGAAATCGAATAGGAAACTTGTTAGGTGAGGCTCCTAAAAGAACACAGGCTACTGCCCTGAACTGTCGAGAGACGCCCAAGGGTAGAACAGGCATCGTCGGATTAAGGCCATGCTTAAGGTAGCTGACTGGAGAGCGCATGTGTGGCACGCTCCAATCTACGTCTTTTAGTGCTAAAGCTCAGACGAGGAGGTGCCCTTATGATGCAGACCGATGCATTAACAGAGAAAATTGTGTATTATCTTGAAATTCGAGATATGCCAGCTCTCAAAACTCTTTTACAACAATCTGAAGAGATGGAAATACTTCATGTTTTTCATCAGTTATCGCTTGAAGAACAGGTGATAGTTTTTCGTCTCCTGCCCAAAGATAGGGCACTGTCTGTCTTCGAAGACCTAGACACAGATCAGCAGCAGAATCTACTGGGCTCTTTCTCTAATGAGCGCATTGAAGAATACATGAATGAGCTCCCCCCAGATGACCGCGTTAAATTGCTTGATGAGATGCCTGCGGTAGTGGCAAAAAGGTTGATTGGTTCGCTTGACCCCGAAGAGCGCGCTAGCACTAATATCTTGTTGGGCTATCAGCCTGAAACTGCTGGACGTGTTATGACGACAGAGTTCATTTCTCTACATCGCGATATGACAGCTGAGCAGGCCTTAACAAAGGCGCGCAGTCTTGCCGCGGAAAAAGAGACGATTTATACGCTTTATGTCACAAATAGCAGAAAGAAGCTGAAGGGTGTACTTTCCTTGCGCGGTCTTCTTACAGCAGAAAACGATACTTTAATTGAAGAGATTATGACTAAGAACGTAGTCAGTGTATCGACTGCTACTGACCAAGAAGAAGCTGCACGTACCTTGCAAGAACTAGATTTGCTTGCGCTACCTGTGGTTGATGCGGAAGACCGTCTAGTGGGCATTATTACTGTAGATGACGCAATGGACATTCTTGAAGAAGAGGTAACAGAAGACATTTTGATTCAGTCGGGTCTTGCAAGTGTTGCAGGCAAAGAGTCAAACCGTAGTGAACTTCTTATTCGCGGTAGCTTATGGAATATCTGGAAAGTCAGACTTCCCTTTTTGCTTATTACGCTAGCAGCTGGCTTTGCTGCTGCGATGCTGGTTGAGGGTTTCGAAGACATACTTAATGCGGTAGTAGCGATAGCCTTTTTCCTGCCACTTATTATGGACATGGGCGGAAATGTGGGTACTCAGTCCTCTACAACTTTTGCTCGTGGGGTAGCGCTGGGGCATATTCAGGTAAAGGACTTTCTCAAGCACTTCACGAAGGAGCTGAGTGTTGGTCTAAGCCTGGGTCTAGCGTCGGGTCTTTTGAGTGGTATGGCAATCATGGCAGGATCTCTCTGGTTTGACTATCCTGCAACCTTGGCTTTGGCCGTAGGGCTTACCCTAGTAGTTACCATGACACTGGCAGCCTCATTGGGCTTTTTAGTACCCTATGTGCTTATCAAATTTAATATTGACCAGGCAGCAGGTTCTGCACCCATCATCACCTCTATTAAAGATATTGCAGGAATACTTATCTACTTTGCCTTTGCTAGTCTGTTCTTAAGTCACTTGCTGTACTAAGGCTTTCTCAAACTGGGCGAGATTTCTCAAGTTGTTTTGTCAACTAGGGAATCTGCGGCTATGCTGCGTTACAATATGTAGGGCTGCATGCTTGCAGGAAGTCCATGCAGTTTATATCTAACCTATATTCAAGGAGAAGCGCGTGAACTACGATATTTTGGACATGAATCTGGCAGAAGCAGGCAAGGCTCGTATCGAATGGGCAGAGGCAGACATGCCTGTGCTGAAAGAAATCGGTGAACGCTTTGCAAAGGACCAAACTTTTGCAGGCATTCGCATTGGTTGCTGCATGCACGTAACCACTGAAACAGCAAACCTCGTGCGTGCACTTGTTGCTGGTGGGGCAGAGGTAGCCCTGTGTGCATCTAACTTGCTTTCGACTCAAGACGATGTAGCGGCAGCTCTGGTTAAATATTACGATGTTCAGGTGTATGCTATTAAAGGCGTTGATACAGAAACTTACTATAAGCATATCGACAGCGTAATCAACTTCAAGCCGCAAATCGTTATGGATGATGGTTGCGACGTAGTAAGTCGTGTACATAGCGAGTTCCCAGAACTACTAGATGGCATTATTGGTGGTACCGAAGAGACTACTACGGGTGTTATTCGCCTGAAGGCAATGGCGGCTGATGGTGCACTGAAATATCCTATCGTTGCAGTAAATGACGCCAATACAAAGCACATGTTTGACAATCGCTACGGTACGGGTCAATCAACCATCGACGGTATCGTTCGTGCTACTAATCGCTTGCTGGCAGGACGCACAGTAGTAGTATCAGGTTATGGTTGGTGCGGCAAGGGTGCTGCAATGCGTGCAGAAGGTATTGGTGCTAACGTAATCGTATGTGAAATCGATCCCCTTATGGCGCTAGAGGCAGTCATGGATGGCCACCGAGTCATGCCGGCAGCAGAAGCAGCCAAAGAGGCAGACGTCTGGATTACCGTAACGGGCAATATTAACGTCATCGATGAGGCTATGTTCGCTAACTTGAAGGACGGCGCGATACTTTGCAATAGCGGTCATTTTAACTGTGAAATCAACATCCCTTGGCTGCGTGAAAACACAGCATCGTCAAGTGTCGTAAAGCCTTTAGTGGAGGAGTTTGTCCTGCGCGACGGACGTAAGCTGTACCTGTTAGCTGACGGCAGATTGGTCAATCTGGCCTGTGCAGAGGGTCACCCTGCAAGCGTTATGGATATGAGCTTCGCAAATCAGGCGCTAGCAGCCGAATGGATGCTAGCAAATCGTAGTAGCCTAGAGCCTAGCGTGATTGATATGCCGCGTGACATAGATGATGAAATTGCAAGGTTAAAACTAGAGTCTATGGGTGTACGCATAGATGTGCTGACTCCTGAGCAAGAAAAGTACCTCGGTAGCTGGACAGAGGGTACAGTCTAGATATTTCGGCGGCATCTTGTACTACCTTGAAAGTTCCACATAAGGCTCTATGCTACATCTTTTTAAATGATGTCTATGCGCTCACCAAATTAGCATGGATATTTGTTGGACAGCAGCTAGAGAATAAACTATACTAATGGGCGCGCTTAAGCGGTGTGGAGAAACCCGTCGCATAAGCGCATCTATTCTTTAGCAAGTGGACCATTAGCTCAGCTGGCAGAGCAGCGGACTCTTAATCCGAAGGTCGTAGGTTCGACCCCTACATGGTCCACCAGAGATTTTGATGCACGCGTCTAAGCGGCGTGCTGAAAGCCTCGCGTAGTCACTACGCTTCGCCTTTCACTACCCCACTTATTCACGCACCTAAAAACCTCTGGTTGCACCTGCTGCTATTCCGAAATGCTCATGGGCTAAAACGAAAAAGAGGCGTGGCCTCCGCTATCCAGCAGTGGCGACACCTCCAACACAGTTTACGGTATCAAGATTATTTGGAATAGTCAAGCTTTTCACCTGTTTTTGTGATGACGATAACCCTCTTTACTTTCTTGTAAGCCTAAATTGTCTATCAATTTCGTTCATGCTCTTACTTTCGTGAAGTTTGCACTTGCGAATATCTAATATTATATTTTCAGATTGCCTTAAGCCTGCTCGAAGGTTGTTTTCTATCGTCCTATTACTTTTTCCCTTTGGACACTTTATCTCCCATCTTAGTTCATCCATGACTATATCTGGTGTTCGGGTACCCTTGTGGCGACTTGGCTCTATAAACTCTATATCTTTGCCAAGTTGCGATAAGAATTTTGCGGCCTCGAATTCATGCTTTTCTGGAGGTTTCGATATGTGAGTTACGTCTATTTTTCCAAGATTCTTCATAGAGGTCATTTATACCTATGCCAAAAAGCTCTGTCAATACAAGTGAATTTTGAATTGCGATGAGGCAACACAATACAAGCTTTAAATCACCATTTACAAGTAGAAGTGGTGTAGAATTTTCTGTAGATATTGAAATTCAAAAATCACTCATAGGGGCAGCTCTAATGGAACTGTATTTTCAGGAAATGACGAAAGACTATGCGCTTGAGATTCTGAATTGGCGCTATTCTCCTCCCTATGATTTGTACAATCAAGAAATAAGTGCGGCAAGCATTGAAGAACTTTTAACACAGTCATATAAAGCCATTGTTAATCAAAACGGTCACTTGATTGGGTTTTACTGTACGGGAGATTCGGCTCAGGTTCCAAAGGGTCGCGAATCCAATGCATATGAGAAAGCATGTGCAGATATTGGGCTTGGCATGAAGCCCGAATTAACAGGGCAGGGACTGGGAAAGGTGTTATTTGCTTCTATTTTGGAGGAAGTTGAAGCGATGCGCCCTTTAAGGCTGACTGTTGCAAAGTTCAATCAAAGAGCTATTCGGTTATATGAAACTTTTGACTTCAAGCAGGTCTCAACATTTGTCAACAAAGAAATCGATTTCATCGTTATGCTTCAGGACGAAAAGTGGGGCTAATGAATGGCAGCCATTTGCGGATGGGTTTGAGGTGCTTTCACAGGGGATTCACGATCTTTTTGGGGATGGATACCTTGTCCATGTTCTTGACCCAAATTATGAAGATGGTTATATTCCCATACTGTCCGCTAGGGATGGCAGTGTGTACTGGACGCATTTAGCGGTCGCTAAGTCATGATATTATTGACGCACAAAGTGGTGTAGGCACTGCTGAAGTTGCTATATCTGAAGACAAGAGAAGGGTTATAAATGGCTGAATCAATTACCAAAACCGTAGCGGGAATGTGGCTTTACTGCCAGTCACATGGACTCACAGAAGGCATCAATCAGAAAAAAGGGCTACAGCACCTTGCGCTGATCGAGAACAATCTGACTTCTGACGAGGAAGTGCTGACATGCTTTTTCGGACTGCATAACTACGTTAAGATGAGTGAGCATGACGGCAATTACGCTTATGCAGTGACAAGCAAGAGGATACTTGCGGCGTCGAGCAGGATGTTTGGGGAAGACTTCAAGAATTATTCACTGGAAAATGTTAATAGCATTTCTCTAAGCTCAAGGATGCTGCTAGGAGTTGTTACAGTGGAAACTCTTGGCAGCAGTATCAACATTGCGCTTAATAACGACGGTGCAAAACTGGTCAATGAGAAAATGCACGAGGCTCTAGCTACTGCAAAGAAGAGTAATGAAACGCCCTCTGTGGCCTCCGCTAAAGCCGATGAAACTGTTGACATCGCCGCAGAGATTAAAAAGTTTGAGAATCTGCTATATGCAAGGGTGATTACCCAAGAAGAATTTGACGAGAAGCGAAAGCAAATACTTGGACTGTAACTAAAAAGGAGCACCGCCTGGACCGCCCGCTTCTTGACTTCTCATAGAAAGGTTGACCATATAGTACCGTGAGCATCAAAAACATCGGGCGCAATAAGTGGGAAGTCTGTGTCGACATTGGACGTGACCCAAGAACAGGGAATCGGAAGCAAGCCCGCAGGAAGTGCAAGAATTCCTAAGCATCTTTCGTGACCACGACATTGAAGTTGGGGTTATTTTGATGCTATTCCGAAAAGCTCATGCAGTTGACTGCGTCTACCCTGCACTTCATTCGGAAAATTTCACAAGTGAATTTATCCTCACTACATTGGTGTTCCTACACTTCGCCTTCCGCAACAGCGCCTATACCCACGCCAAAAAACACTTGGACCCAGAGCCTTTGATTTAGGTGACACCTTTGATACCTTCTTTTTCTAGGCGCTTTATGAGTAGCCTGTATCCCACGTAAGGCTCTTCGGCTATTAGTAGTAGCTCTCTTGCTGTGAAGGCAGTTTCCGAATAGAGAAATAAGCGCGTGGAACCACTTTGCCCCTTGGTTCGTATGTATTTGATATCTCGGAAAGAAAATTCATGCTTTGGGTGAAATAATTCTTGGTGCTGAACTCTGTCTCCATTTACTCGTGTCTTGAATGATCCGTGATAGATAACTAGATAGGTTAAAAATAGAGTGAATGCCAGGAGAATGGCAGAGATCCCCCAGCCTAAAGGCTCGGGGTAACGTAGGGCATTAAATAGAGCGCAGAGAAAGAGAGCCCAGAAAAGGGCTGCGCTTATGCCGCCAGCCCAAATAATCCATCTTGGCGCATAAAGAACAAAGTCATCTTCACTCATTTCAGATTCTTTGAGCGGATGCGTTGCAAAATATTGTTCAGTTGACATGAGTAACTGTGTGTTCAAGACTATACATCAAAATTAAGTATAACAGTAGCAGTTGGACTAATAGCGGCCAAGATATCGAGGGTACACAGTTCATTGTCCTAGCTGCGCATTTAACATCCGTTTAACTCTCACTTAGCTCAAATTTAACACTCGTTTAGTCCCGTCTTAACCAGGGCTTTATCGACTTTTAATCCCTTCTTGCTATAGTTAGCGATGAATAAAAGTTAATATGTTATATATGATATAATTTGAGGAGTAAGCCATGTGGGAAGTGGAGTATTATAAGAAAGAAAACGGTGACTGTCCTGTAGAGGAATTTCTGCTTGCCCTGCCTATAAAGCAGCGAATGAAAGCTATTAGACAAATTGATTTACTAGAAGCTAGAGGCACTAAGTTAAGAGAGCCTCATGCGAAGCACATCAAAGGCAAATTGTGGGAATTACGGATTAAGTTCGCAAAGGATATTCAAAGAGTTTTCTACTTTGCGCCCAACGGATCAAAATTTGTTTTACTGCACGGATATGTGAAGAAAACAAACAAAGCACCAACCCGTGACCTTGTCCTTGCAGAGTCACGCCTTAAAGATTATGAACGGAGATGCGCGTTATGAATCATCGCGAATTCAAGAAAAAGTTACTTAAAGATCCTCTAGTCAAAGCAGAATATGATGCACTTGAGCCTGAATATCAGCTTATGTTGGCAGCGATTGATGCAAGAGAATCAAAAAATCTAACGCAGTCAGAATTGGCAAAGCTTGTCGGTACTTCTCAAGCAAATATTAGCAAGCTAGAAAATTGTGAGCTGAATCCTAGTATTGCCTTTCTTAAGCGTTTTGCAGAAGCATGCGATATGAAGTTAACTCTGCGTTTCCAATGATTAGATGCCAGGGGAGGAGCATAGCTCGGTACCCCTGGCATCTTTGCCTTCGTGATAATCTCTTAGGCCCTAAATGAAGAGAGTGAAGAAGTTCCAGCTTATGAGTGTTGCTGTAAATACTCCCAGTAGTGCTATGGTTGCTCCTGCGATTATTGTGCGCAACTTCGAAATCTTTTGCTCTTGTTTGCTCACTAGCGAATAGACCAACAGTGCTGCAACGGGGATTGCCAGTGCTACGATGACATAGTTTAGAGCAATGTGGGGCACCATTGTCGAGAAACTGCGGTAGTTGTTTGCCATGAATGAACCTAGCGCGCCTAGATTGTTTAGCACGAGAACTGTACCCAGCAAAGACAGGACTGTCTGGTAACGTCTTGCCTTGCTAGTCGAGATAACATTGCCACTATCAATCTTGCGTGCCCTTCTCTGCCTAATCGTCTGTACTAGTATCACTACAGGAGCAATCAAGAAGAAGAGGATTCCAGCTAAAGCTGCAATGGCACTGGTCACTAGTCCCGCTGCACTGCGCTGACTTGCTACAGGAATCAAGTCCAT
>WQVS01000071.1 GCA_009785705.1 Coriobacteriia bacterium | reverse complement strand
TTTCGACAAGCAATAATCATAAATTTTGGCTCTGGTGTCTACAAAAGAATTGCAAAAGTGCTGCTAGTGTCCACTTTCAAAGTAAGAGAGTGGAAAATATGTCTACTTTACTTGACAGCTGCAATCGGAACACTCTCATAATCATGAAATTGCGCAAAAGTGTAATATATCACACTTTGAAATTGCGCAAAAGTGTAATATATCGCACTTTGAAATTGCGCAAAAGTGTAATATATCGTACTTTGAAATTGCGCAAAAGTGTAATATCATAGTAGTTATACTGGGATTATTATACTTATTTACTGAGTTACTTCACACATGGAGGGGATAAGGAATGTTGCAACGAAAAGCTATGGCGCAACTGGAGTTTTGGAAACATAACAAAACTAAACAAGCACTTCTTATCTCTGGGGCACGACAAGTGGGTAAAACGTATCTCATTAGAAAATTTGCGAAAAAGCACTATAAGCAAAATGTTGAATTTAATCTGGTGGAAGATGCTGCCTTGAGAGATTCTCTAAAAAAGGCATCTAGTGCCAGAGATTTAATGTTTCGGATGAGTGTTGCATCGTCCATTCAGCTGGTTCCCGGCAAGACACTTATCTTTATTGATGAGGTTCAGGAGTGTCCTGAAATTCTTACCTTTATAAAGTTTCTTGTAGACGAAGGCGATTATGATTTTATTCTTTCGGGATCCATGCTAGGCGTTGAGCTAGAGAATATTCATTCTTACCCTGTTGGCTATCTAGCACAGGTAGTGTTGTACCCCTTAGATTTCGAAGAATTTTGCTGGGCTAATGGTCTCAGTGAAGAGGCTCTTGCTGTTGCAAGGTCAAGCTTTGAGGAGCGAACGCCTCTTCCTGATTATCTGCATGAGCGCCTTACGGGCTTATTTCATCGCTATCTATTGGTGGGTGGCATGCCAGATGCGATTACCGCTTTTATTGCGAGCAATTCTATTGACCAGGTACGTATTGTTCAAGATGATATTATGACCTTTTACTCGCATGATATTAGCAAGTATGCACCGAAATCTCGCAGGCTAGTAATCAAGAATATTTTTGATTTAATTCCTAGCGAGTTGTCCAGCCAAAATCGACGATTCAAGCTAAGCTCAATCGAAAATATAAAACGCTACTCACAGGTACAGGAAGAATTTCTTTGGCTGACAAAGGCAAATGTTGCGCTTGCTGCCTACAACATTCATGCTCCTATTAGCCCTTTGCTCATTTCTGAAAACCATAAGCTGTTCAAATTGTTTTTGTCAGATGTGGGACTTTTGACGAGCAGGTATCCAAAAGAGCCGCTACTTTCTATTTTGGAGGGCAAGCCATCAGTCAACTTGGGCGGAATCTATGAAAACTTTGTTATGCAAGAATTGCTTACTCATGGTTTTGCTCCGCGTTACTATTCCAAAAGAAAAATCGGTGAGATTGATTTTGTTGTTGAAGGTAAGGATGGTTCAATCACTGCATTGGAAGTAAAGTCGGGAAGAGAGTACAAGTCTCACGCTGCTCTGAATAATGCCCTTGCTGTAAAAGAATATGACATTGCTCAGGCTTATGTATTTGCTGAAACAAATATCGAAAGAGCGCAGCGCGTCACCTATTTCCCTGTGTACTTAGTCGCATTTCTTAGTAACGACTGAGAGATGATGCACTATACTGGATAGATAGACAGACAGTAAGTATGAGGCTCACCATAGTTGGAGTCATCAGGGGAGGACATATCCATGGGAAAAGATGCAAGTTTTGACATAGTTTCTGAAGTTGATTATCAGGAAGTTGATAATGCTTTTCAGCAGGCAGCGAAAGAACTGAAACAACGCTACGACCTTAAAGACAGCGGTGCGACACTTGACTACGATAAGGCCAAAAAGGAGTTCACTCTAACAGCTCCTAGTGACTTTATTGGTGGCCAGGTCAAAGACGTATTGAACTCGAAACTTATCCGTCGTGACATTGATTTGAAGGCTGTTAATTGGTCAGACCCTGTGGCAGCTTCACTGGGTAATGTTCGCTTCACAGGCACCATTATCAGCGGTATTGAAGAAAACATGATTAAAAAGCTGAACAAAGACATCAAGGCTCAAAAGTTCAAGAAGGTTAAAACAGTTATCGAGGGCGACAAAATTCGCGTATCAAGTCCTAGTAGGGATGATCTGCAAACAGTGATTACCTTCATAAAGGAAGCGGATTATGATATTCCCCTGCAATTCGTAAACTATCGCTAAGGCAAGAGCGCACCTAAGGCAAGCATAGATTGATAGTATTTCAAGAACTGCGCATAGGAAGTGGAGCGGCTGGAGGAGTCAGTCCATGCCCCCGCTGCGCACGCCTTTCTTCAGCTAAGCAGGCTAGTTCTGTGGAGCCTGTGAGACTGGATACCTTAGCTCCCCGTATTGAGGAACTTTCCTTAACGGGTGCTTCGGTCATGATGCGCGGCTATGAGCCTTTCCGACATCCCGACTTAGTGGGCATTGTGCAGGCATTGGCGGCGTCAAATAGCACATCAAAGGTTCGTCGCATTGGAATGCGTACTGATGCCAGTGCTTTGGTTAGCCTTCGCGATGCGCAGGGCTGTATCGATAATGGGGTGCGTGTCTTTGAGGTTCCACTTTTGCCGCGGGAAATGGACGCTCTCTCTCAGGAGGCTCCTCTTGATGCGCGGCTTGCAGGAATTCAGGGCATCCGTAATGCGGCAGCAAATCTGGGATTAGACACTTTTGTCTGCGCTGATATTTTTGTATGCACACATACTGCAGCGTACTTTTCGTTAGTTGTGCAGGCGGCCATCGCTGTAGGTGTTGATGCTGTGCGTGTTAGCTTTGATGGGACAGATTCCGTGCCTGCCCTTGAGGCGCTTGGCGGGATTTCGGTACTTGATAGCATGCATGCTTTGGCCACTCAGAATTCACTTGCTTTCTTTGGTGATGGACAGAACGGTCACATGGCTCGCTACTTGAAGGGTGCCGTGTTGTATCGGACAGTTGCTGCAGGAACTGATGCAGAGGTCAACGATTCAGGTGATAACAGTGACAGTGACTAAGCCTGCTGACTCTGCTGTCAAATTTGCTGCTGACCATAGGGTCGATTTTACGCTGCGCGGCCATGACACAGTGCAGGGCGACAAGCCTTATGTTGTTGCCTTAGTGGGTATTTCTCAGCCTGGATATCAATGTCTGGCAAATGCCTATTTGCGTGAATCTTTGCGTGCTGATACGCGCCTATCGAACCTGGCTGTGGGGACTTTAGAATTTGACACCACTGCCAGCGCATGGTGGATTGTCTACCATCTGCTATCGCAAGAATATGAGCCAGATTTAGTGGGCTTTTCTGTGTGCTGCTGGAATGCAGCTACGGTCTATGAGATTCTGCGCCTTTTGCGCAAAGTGCGTCCCGACTTACCCGTAGTTCTGGGTGGTCCAGAAGTTGGACCTATCGCTGAGGAAATGTGCGAACGTTTCTCCCCGCAAGTTGTTTATGTCGCTGCTAGTGAGGGAGAGCGCGTTATATGTGACGTTGTTGAAGTTCTCATGCGTGACAAGTCACCCCGCAAGCTGGCCTACCTGCCTACGCGGGATGCTGTAGAGGATATGGACACTCTCCCCCCGCCTTATACTGAAGAGCAGAGACCTCCCATTGATGGCTCTGCTTATATTGAGACTTATCGGGGTTGTCCGCACCGCTGTAGTTACTGCTATGAAAGTAAGGGTATCGCAAAGATACGCAGCTTTAGCTGGCAGCGGATTGCTGCAGATATTGACCTTGTAGCGGGGACTCCTGGGATGCGCTCCTTTACTTTTGTTGACAGTGCTTTTAACTTAACGCTTGAGCGCCTGCGTAAACTTTCTGACCTGTTGGCACCCCATGCTGCCCGCGGAATCCGCCTGCACACTATTGAAGTAGACATCGAAAGTATCGACGATGAACAGGCAGCATTGCTAGTGAGAGCAGGAGTAGTAAGCGTAGAGACAGGTCCACAAACCACAGGGACAGTAGCACTAGAGCAATCACAGCGCAGCTTTAATCGCGACGCTTACTTGCGCGGAGTAAAAGCTTGCCGCGATGCGGGAATCACGGTCATAGCAGACCTAATTCTGGGACTACCAGGTGACAGTGTTGAGACTTGTCTGGAAAGCATGCGCTTCGTAGTGCAAGACGCTGACCCAGGCATCATGCAGGCATCCAGCTTACACGTCTTGCCAGGTACCTTGCTCTGGGATAAGGCAGAAGAGTTAAGTCTGCACTACGACAGCGAACCGCCCCACGCAGTAATCCAAACTGCAGACATAAGCTTCAGAGAACTAAGGGAACTAGAAGTCTTTAGCGCAGCCCTGGGCAAACTCTACCGCATTTAACTTGCAGGCGGACATGCGAAAGTTCGGGCACAGTGTACCTAGGCTTTTCGAGATTAAGATTCTTTATTTCTATCTATCCAGCATATACAGGACTTCGAGGCCACTATCTGAATGAAAAATCCACGAAACAGTACCACCTTCAAAGGGTTCTGACTGCCGACCGTCCATCGCTCTCGTCGAGGACATAAGTGTCCATACATAGTCTGGTAGGCCAAGTTCATGGTTTACTTCTCGGATTGCCTGTATAGCTCGAGAGCGCGACTCGGTTGTTCTGTTCTCAGGATTAGTGAGTATTTCAAGAGATAAGCCGTCTGGAGATATTTGATAGTGGTGAGCATTTAGGTAAATTGGCACGATAGATTCTAAGTCTATATTTGAGCTACAGGCAAGTGTGGCAAATGCAACCAATAATCCAATAGCAATAGCTAGCATCTTTTTCACAGACGATTCCTCCTCTTATTCCCCTGAATGCCACTATCGATTATAGCAGGCAAAATTAAGAAGGATCGCCCTTTCTGCTTCTGGCATACTGTTTAGTAGACTTACTTTATTTCTCCTTTCATATCTGTGGGCATAAACACATTTTTCGACATTGTAATAGTATCGTATATTTGTACTAATTTTAGCTAATTTTTATTACCTTTTACTACTGCAAGCTAATAATATCTAAGTATTGCTAATTGACGCTAATTTCTTTGGTGGGATTTTCTGCGACCAGGTTTACACTTCTATGAATACTTTAAATTCCATGGACTAAATTGGGGGTCAAAGGTACAATGAAGATGTTCATAAGTGCTTACTATTTCGGGGTCGAAATAACGGTCGAACCAACACTTACGAATCTGGGAGTCCTAATCATCCCAGGGAGGACAGATATCCTCGCACTGACTTAGTCCCCTAAGCCAGTGGTGTGGAGAGTGGAACCCCTGGTGCGGACACCCACCTGCTATTGCAGGTTCACCATACGACCTCGAAATAGTGGGCACTTTTAGTGATTATTTCTACTATCAAATAGGTACATCAACTGAGGAGAGTGTGCCCAAAGTGGCCGAGTTCACCCATACCATACCCAGTGGTTCGCGAATTGTAGTTGTTGTCTCTACGGGACCGCTTGATGATGCGCACAGACAGGAAATGGAAGATAACGATATTCGTATGCTTGACGTCATGGGCAAAAGCCAGGGCGTCGCGCTAGAAGAGTTGGCAGAGATTGGCCTGAAGCCTCGTGTCATTTATGACTACAGTGATGCTGTTGCAAAGGGTGCTGTCATGGCCCAACATCCTGCAGCGGATGTGGTGATATCTCTTGAACTGGAGTCGCTGCTGTTGGTATCCAGTGGCCCTTCCATCAATGAACGTGTGCAGGTAAACCTACCCGATGTTCGTGGCAAGGAAGCAGAAGAGGCCGCGACTAAGCTGAGGGACGCTGGTCTGTCTCCGCAGATTGTGCATTACAAAAGTTCAAGCGTGCAGAAGGGTAAGGTGTCTGCACAGATTCCTAACACAGATTCACTGGTGGCACAGCCAGAGGTGAAATCAAAGGTTGCCTGGATTGCAATCGCTGTGATTGTTGCAGTCTTGTTGGGACTAGGATATTTCATATTTGAGCGTACTAATATCGTGCCCCCGCCCCCTGTGGAACAAGTTGTTTCGCATGTGGTTGTGCCCAACTTGCTTGGCCTGGATGAAGAAGGGGCAAGGCTGGAACTGCAAAAGCTAGGCTTGACCTTGGGGCAGGTAACAACAGCATATGCAGAGGATACTCCGCAAGGGGCAGCGCCAGGAACAGTGATTGGCTCAATCCCTGCAGAGGGAGAAGAAGTCATAGAGGGCTCACCCATTTCGATAGTTCTGGCAGGCGAAGCCCCTGGGGATGCCCTGGGAATGACCTTAGTACCTGATGTGCTGGGACTTGATGAAGAGGAAGCGTTAGCGATTTTTGAGGAGTTTAACCTGACCGCTAACATTATCCAATCTCCGAACCTGGAGGTCCGAGAGGGTTATGTCCTTATGCAAAGCCCTATTGGCCATACAGAAGTGGCAGAGGAGTCCATCGTAGTAGTCGTTATTTCTACAGGTGAGCCTCTGGAACCTGAAGAGCTGGAACTAGCAGATGTCACGGGATTACCTGTAGCTGATGCAACTGAAAAGCTGCAAGAGGCAGGGCTCGTAGTGACCTTACCCCTAAGGGGTGGTGGCAATGAAACTGTTCTGGGTGCTGTGGTGAAGCAAATGCCTGAAGCAGGTGAAATCGTTTTACTGGGTAGTGTCGTAATCCTAGAAGTCGAGACTCAGCAGTAAGGCCCCCCTTATGCGTAAACTATTCCTGCGCTATCTAAAGCCCTATCCTTTCGCCCTGGTGATGATTGTAATCACTACTCTTGCACAGGTAGGTTTTCAGCTCTATCTGCCAACGCTGATGAGCAGCATCGTCGATACGGGCATTGTGCACAAAGGAATCAGTGCTGAAGATGTGGCTGCAGGCGTTGTGGGTACCTACGCAACCCAAATGTCTTATCTAGTTCAAGTTGGTGGCCTGATGCTAGGTGTTACGCTGCTTAGCGGAATCGCTGCTGTGTTGGCAGGTTATTTTTGTTCACGTGCATCAGCCGGGCTAGCCCGTGATTTGCGCGAAAAGGTTTTCACAAAGGTGGAGAACTTCTCCCTAGTAGAGATTAATCGTTTCTCAACAGCGTCCCTAATTATCAGGTCAACCAATGATGTCCAACAAATCCAGCAAGTGTCGTTCATGCTGCTGCGCATGGGGCTGACCGTTCCTGCCTATATAGTAGTGGCTTTTGCACTAGCCTTTCGTGAAAATGCCCAGCTCTCATGGGTTTTTGCAGCAGTGCTACCTGTCTTTTTTGCAATCTTCCTGCTGACCATTAAATACGTCATGCCCATCTTTAGAAGCATCCAGAAAAAGACCGACCACTTAAACCTTATTGCGCGTGAAGGTCTGACCGGTGTACGTGTCATCCGTGCCTTCAATCGCCAAGCCTTCCAGCAAGCACGCTACGCACTAGCTAACGATGATTTGACCGACGCCAACATTCGCGCCTATAAAATCATGATTGCACTGATGCCTTTAGTCATGCTGGTGATACAGATGACAACCATCATCATCATTTGGTTTGGTGGTCACCTATTAGCAGACGGTGGAGTCCAGCTAGGTAGTCTCATGGCCTTCCAGCAATATGTCATGTGGGTGCTTTACTCGCTCATGTTCCTTTCCATGCTCATGGTCATGGTGCCCCGCGCTAGCGTCTGTGCAGAACGCGTCATGGAAGTCCTCGATACCGAACCTGCAATAGCCGACCCTTCGCCAGCGAGCAAAGAGCAGCCAGCTAAGAAAGCAGGTGGCAGCGAAGAGGGCGCCAGTGGCAGTGGCGGCAGAGAAGAAGCTCATCCATCCAGCACAGACGACTCAAAGTCTTTAGAGTTTAGCGAGGTAGACTTCCTCTTTGAAGACCAGAAGGGCGTTGCTGGTGAAGTGCCCACTTTGCAAGACATCAGCTTTGCTGCTCATCGTGGTCAGACTTTTGCCATTATTGGGTCGACGGGTTCAGGTAAGTCTACTATTGCAAATCTAGCGATGCGCCTCTATGAAGTAAGCTCTGGACAGATTCTGCTAAACGGCATAGACATACGTCAGATGCCGCAGCAGGAATTGCGCAATCGTATGGGATACATTCCACAAAAGGCCGTACTTTTCACAGGTACTCTTGCTGAAAATATTCGTTACGGCAAACCAGATGCAAGCGATGAAGAAGT
>WQVS01000070.1 GCA_009785705.1 Coriobacteriia bacterium | reverse complement strand
TGTTGCCCATCAGGGCTTCGCCAGAAACTTTCAAAAGAACACGCTTTACATCAAGTATGCGTCCCACAAAGACCTCCCTCTTTAATCGTTATTGAGTATAACAGAGAGGTTATCTTTGCTCGACACTAATTGTGCCCGAACAATGTAATGTATCTTTCCCGTTGGGTCATCACAGGTTACCAAGGTCAAAGTTTCTGTCTCCGATTGATCTGGGACTAGGTTCTCTTTTATTGTTTTATAGCACTTCTCCACACGATACTTTTTAGTTGCTTTTGGAGTGTAGATAAAAATGTAGGAATGTTCCTCTGCATACTTCTTGTTGCGATACCATATGAGTGATCCAAACATCGTACGGTCTTTCATGCGATGACCGTATAAAATTGAGTCCCTGCTGGTGAAATCAGATTTCCCTTTTGAATCTAGGAAAATCGCACCTGAGGTACTAGATTTTCTCATGGCATTTCGGCTTAAGTAATAGCTGTTGTCCTTTGCCTTTACTACGGCATAGTCTATAGGTGTATTGGGAATAGATATCCAAGCAATAATATCTTTATTCTTTTCCTTGAGAGCAGAGAAGTTAATCTTTCGCTTTTCTGCCTCCTTAAGTGATTCTGGAGTCTGCTTGCCAGAATGGGAGGCATTATTAGGTGCTGCTTTTCCAAAAAGCTTTTTTGCATAGGTATTTGCTTCATTTCCTATGTCAGGGTCCTCCCATTTCGTCCCTATAGCTAAGTTTGCAATTTCTGCCAATTCATCATTTACTGCATTTTCTTCGGAACCTTTATAGAAATAGGCCCCCAACTGCATGCCGGCAAAGATTATAACGCCTAAGGCGATGATGATCGCCACAATTCTCATTACCCTAGTCATCGCAATCACCTTCTTTCTGTGCAGTTAAGGAGCCTATAACTAACGCTTTTTGTGCCTAGAACTAAATGGCTCTACCCGTCTCTCTCGTCGCCCTTCACTCTCTTCAGTGCAAGAATCACGATTGTTCCTGCAAGTGCTATCAAGAAGGTCCAGAGAGCTAAGTTAGTCATGTCCCCTGTTTTTGGCATCCTGCTTGCAGCCTGCTGATCTTCTGGCTCTTTCGGAGCAGGTTCTGGAGTGGAATCCTTAGGGGCAGGATTCTCTGGGACAGGTCTCGGAGCCGGTGCAGGTCTAGGATCTGGTTTTGGCTCAGGTTTAGGCTTTGGCTCAGGTTTAGGCTTTGGCCTAGGGTCAGGGTCTGGATCTGGGTCTGGGTCGGGGTCTGGATCTGGGTCTGGGTCGGGGTCAGGGTCTGGGTCAGGGTCGGGGTCAGGGTCTGGGTCAGGGTCTGGGTCAGGGTCGGGGTCAGGGTCTGGGTCTCCCGGCTCGTCCTGCTCCTCGAAAGTATTAATCACCCACAGATTACTGGCAATATCGGATTCATCCAGCTCAACGCGTCCATTAGATGGGCCGGCATTGTTGATGTAAGATACGTTGTAGTCACCAATCAGCGGATCTACTTCCTCAATTACATTAAAGCTACCGTAAGGCAGGTTCGTGATGCTCACGATGGCGCCTAGGGCATCTACAATATCGAAACTTGTGACAATACTGCCAATGGTCATAGTCTCACTTAGACTGAGTTGTTCACTCAGTACTTCAAGTGCATGACTTACATCGATAGGCTTACCCGTCATGTCGACAAGTGTCTCGTCCTGGTATTCACCGAAGTAAATATATTCAGGACCCATGAGGTTAAACGCGCCAGGCACTAGGGCAATAACATTTCCACTTACAGCATTTGTGATATAGGTCTCAAATCCTGTAGTTGTCTCTATGCTCCAAGATTCATACTCACCCTCAAGATTCTTTATAATGCGTAAGGTTTCTCCTCCCAAGAATCCCATGCGATTATCGTAGAAGTTTACGATGGTTGCGGTTATGGTAGTCTCATCTTCCAAATCACCTGAGCCACCTGCATAGTTCACAGTGTACTCAAAGGGAGAATCTGGCGGCACCTGCTCGAACACCTCATAGTCACCTGCAACCATATTGCGAAGCTCTGCTGCTTGACCTTCGCTCACAATTATCTGAGTAGTCCAGCTAGGGTCATACTCTAAGACACTGAGCAAGGTGTAAATAGGTTGAGCATATACACCTCCGCTATCTAGAGGAATCTGTCCATCCCAAGTTAGCTTGTACACATCGCCATTTGATGTGTCATATTCGCCAACAAAGTAATAGGTACTTCTGGTTCCTTCACTGCTGGTCACAAGAGCACCCTGCTCAAACAACATCACTCTGTCATTGGCAATATTAACAAGCTCTGCCGTAAAGGTGGTTTCTGCATTTACTGCAAAATCTGCAAAGTCACCTTCAAGCTGCTTGTAAACAAGCGTTGTCCCTGGATCCTTTTTCAGGTATCCATTTTGGACTGTGATAAAGCTAACTGCATCATGTACAATCTCGAAGTCAGCACTTGTTGCACCATCTCCTGCTAGTGAATTTTCACCTTCAAAGAACTGCACACTGTAAACATCGTCAAGAGTAAGCTCTTCGACCGTGTAAGAATTGCCTGTCTTTGCAGGAAGACCACTCACGAGCACTGAACCATTGGCGCTTAGTTCAAGTTCAGCAATCACTTCTCCTGTGTAACCCTCTAAAGTAATCGTATCTTCCGTACTAACACTATCTCGGTAACCTACATACTGGTAACTTCCCTCAATGAGAACAGGGTTGAAGAGAAGGACGTTTTCTGTGTGGGCATCCCTTATCTGAACCTTAAAGACCGTGCTGCCATCTACACCCCAGTCAGAAGGATATCCAGTAACTTCTTTACTAATTTGCAGGTCTCCAGGGCCAGCAAAGGTGTTGATGATAAAGGTGAACTTTGTTCCCGTACCATCAAGAGTTACTTCTTCTGCCTCAAGATTTCCTGGAGTGCCATATCTATATTGGGCACTGTAGAGACCTATTTCACTATCCTCTTCTTCTGTTATTTGGTAAGCACCTTGCGGCAAGCCTTCAATTGATGCTTTAAAAAGTTCACTAACTACCACATTGTAGACAATATCTTCTCTAGTAAACTCGCGATCAATGTCCAGCCATTCAGGAAGTCTTTGCAGAACTTCATCAACATCAATAAGCCTTCCTCTAGCATCAACTAGTTGGCCCGCATTAGGGCCATCTTTGGCAAGCTCACCAAAGTAGAGATATTTGCTGCCACTTATAGGGCTGAAATCTTCAGGCATACTTAGGAAAGCAAGATTATTGTTACTGCTGGCATTTGTCACATCTACCGCAAAGGTAGTGGTACTGCTAACATCCCACGAATCAATATCACCAGCAAGTGTCTTATCTATCCATAAAACTTCATCGCCCAAGAACTGCATAGTACTGTCGTAAGTGTTGGTAAGAGTAAGAATCAAAGAGTTCTCTGTTCCCAACCACGCTGCACTAGTCAAAGCAGTTGAAATATATCTTGCTGCTTTTGTGTCAAGCGATCCATTTCCACTGGCAGGACCCTCTGAGAGGAGATAGTCCATAGGCACAAATCTACAGATTTGAGCAGCGGTATCAGCAGAGAAAATAATATAAGGAGTAAGATCTGCTCCTGTCCACTCCACTGTTGCACCATCAGGCCCACCAGCATCCATAAAGGTGTAATCCTCTATCGGTCCCATGGCGACAAAGTTCCACGAAGGTTCATTTTCCTCATACCAAAGGGCTGTCTTTATGTGCTCATCCTCATCCGTTCCCTCATCAGGGGTACGATTCGTTCGAACTTCATAAAAGATGTCATTTTCTGTGTCATGCAAGCCAATGAAGTGCCAATGAGTTCCCGGCTTCCCATCAATAAAGAAGGGATGACTAACATGTCCACCTTCAACAAAGTGGAACATTAATTGCCAGCCAGCCTTGATGCCTAAATCAACATCATCTCTAACAATCACTGCAGAAGCACTAAAGGTAGTCTCTCTATCTACACCAAAGTCTGCAAAATCACCAGCCAATTGCTTTGTCACAACGATTCTGCCGAATTGTCTACTAAGGTAGGCATTGGCAATGGGCGCATAGTGATTGCCATCTTCACGCGCCATCATCGCACGAACAGGGGCACCCTCAATATAGTCAACACCATCTACAAGCAGACGTGCACTGTAGTTATCATAAGGTGCAATCTCTTCAATGTAGAATACTTGATCCTTATACTGGAACAGATCCAAAATAACAGTGAACTGCTCTGGGTAAATAAAGGCATGATCTAGAACGTCACTAAGTTCAGATTCTCCCAGCAAATCTTCATCTACCGTCCAATTTCCCTCTTTATCACTGGTGCCCACATAACGATAGTAGGGATAGTCTGGATTAAGAGGATTTTCCAGCTGAACAAAGAGTAGATAGTTTTCTTCAAGCTCATCCCATACTCTAATCTCAAAAGCTGTTGTGGAGTCTACACCCCAGTGATGAGCCGGCCCAATCAGAATTTTCTCAATGGTTAAATTCCTCTCACCACCGAAATAGGTATTGGTGACATTTACCTGCAGGATACCTGTTGCAGGGACTACTCCGAACGGAGCCTCGTTGTATCCTCCATAATTCTGAGCATATCTGGTGCTCGTTGCCCAGATAGGGTCCTCTGAATCTAGGAAGCCATAGTCCAGTCCAGGTTCACCATCTGATCCAACTTCAACCGCACGGTATCTACCAGGCCACAGGTTAGACACTGTTTGGGGACCTATATTTGCAGCAGCATTTACACTGATGGCTGTAAGAACTGTTTCACCATTAAGTAAGACCTCATCACGCCACTCAGGGTCACTCCAGAACCATAGATCGGGACCGTCTGAACCAATCCAATCCTCATGGCTTCCTCCACCTAGCCAATCCGTATTGCTTCCTGTGATAGGGTCGAATTCCCCTTCCCCATTCAGGAAGTCATTATAGCGTTGCATGTAGCCCTCGTAGCTGGGATTAGTGTCTAGACCAGCATTTCCCGAACAATATAGAGTGCCCTCTGTGTAGCCATAAGGAAGATCTTTGTTTGCCCTATTGGGGTCTTCGATTCTCGGTCGGAAAAGAAGGTAATTACCGAAGCCTGCTTCAACAGAGCCATTCCATCCATCTTCATCCCACACGCGCACAGAGAACGGTGTATTAAAGCCAACACCCCAGCTAGGGAATTGTCCGGATAGCGTCTTAATTATCTGCAAATCACCAAAGGCTGCAGATTTGAATTGATTACTTACTGTCAGTGTTGCATCAAGAGCGGCTTCATCCTCTATCTTGACCGTGAAGCTGCCGTCATTTCCTTCTGAATCTCCGTTAAAGAAGTATAGAGTCTCGATGTCAGGCTTTCTAACACTTCCTACCCAAGGATCATACTCTTCTGCGATATAGTTCAAGGCTTGACCTTCATCGTCAAGTGCACGAACATTTTGCAGCAGGACAGGTTTATTAATGCTGAAATTAACATAGGTACCTTGAGCAGACGTACCCTCGTATCGATAAATAAAATTGCTGTCTGTTTCTTCAACAAAAACAAAACTGGCATAACGGATGGAGTCTCCATCAACCTTGAACCTTAGCTGATGAACGGTATGCTCATCTTGTCCCCAGCGCGAATGGAATCCGAGCTCATCCACCCATCCATATTCTTCACCGCCATAGTTCTTTTGGATTTCCATCTCAAAGAGTGTCGTAATAGGGTTGAGCATAAGTCGAATACGACCGAGCTTACCTAAGTCAGATATCAGCACATCGTCAAGCCAGTTATAGGTCAATTCGCCATCATCTAGAATCTGAATGTAGTTAAGGTCAATATAGGTTCTTGAAAGAGCCGTAGTCGAATTAGAGCCACCACTAATGCCAGTATCGTATTGCACAAAGGTACCAGGTCCCATTAGGTCCATGATGGTGATGACATAGGTCCCGCCATGGCCATAATACAAGTGCCAGGGAAGACTTGCGATAACGGCACTGCTCGTCCCTGCGCTTGCCTTTCTTACGACGCAAGCCTGCCCAATGCTGGCCTGCGCATAATTGGGATAATTCCAACTGGCTGCAGGATTTAAAGTAATTCCATCTTCTAGGAAGGCAGCTTGACCAGTACCTGCAGTGGCATTATTTCTAGGAAAAGTGAGGAGAAAGTCGAAGTCTTCATCTAAGTCAGTAATCGTGCCTGAATTTAAGCCAAAAAGACCACTATTTGTACTAAAAGAAAGTGACACATTAAGTTCATTACGCTCGCTTTGAACTACTTGCCAATATTTTGAATTGCTAGGATTGGGCTTGAAGCGAGCCTGTGCTCGACCTGTTGAGTACCAATAGTCTGTTTCAAGCTTACTCGGGTCAGAAACATCAAGACCTACAGTATAGGTAATCGTTATGGGATTTTCTCCTGTAATAATAGTAGGATCGGTTATCTCCCAAATAAGAACACCGCCTTCAAGCCTCCAGGTGTAACCCTCGCCATCCTCAGGAGGTTCCATCAGAATAAATGCCCCTAGATTATCCTTTACCTCTACGTAAATAGGGTCTCCCTCGTCCTCCAGAGGAACAAGGGGGTTTGTAGGTTCATCCGATTTATTCAAGAAATCTGCCCCATGAACGTTAAGGGTAATCCTGATTTGTCCGTTGTAGCGATCTACTACAGGGTGTGGAGTAGTTTCTGTGGAAGTAAAGTGACATAAGCCGCAATTCTCTGTTTTGCCTAAGGGATGCACAGGATGACAAGTTCTACAGGCATCCTGAATGCCCCCAGCATGATATTCTAGGTGCTCAACAGACTTTCCTACAAAAACTTCACCTGCCAAAGGCTCTGTGCGACTAGGCTGCTCAATAGTCCCCGCTTTAAACTCATAACCATTGTCATCTGCATAGATGATATATTCTTCGAGCTCTGCGACAGGAGGAGCCCCTGGAATTAAGGGGTCAGCAAATGCTGAGTCTTCGAGAATTGCTGAAGTTGCCATTATGGTAACTGCAACAGTAAGAATCGTAACAAACGCTAAGACGGCTTGAAGCTTCGTATGGCGCAACATGGCGATCACCTCTCTATTCTTTATGGGAACAGAGTATCACGATTCTGCCATATTGTCTACATATCTACATCATATTACATTTATATTTACTTCACGTTTAATTTACATCTTCTGCGCATTTCCCTTTGAGGATTCTTTCTGGTTTTCATTTTCTTGTTCAGAAGGTCGCATTTCATGAAGGAGTGCGTACAGGTCTTGGGCAATCTCTTCTGTAATTCCGGTTACCATTTCCAATTCTTCCCTGCTTGCCTCTTTTAGCTTTTTAAAACTGCCAAAATGCTTTATAAGGGCCTTTCTCTTTTTGGGACCAATGCCTGGAACTTCATCTAGAATGCTGGCTGTTAAAGCCTTGCTTCTTAGCTTGCGGTGATAGTCTACGGCAAAGCGATGAGCTTCATCACGTATACGTTTTACTAGATAAAGAGAGGGCGATCCGTCCCTTAAAATTATAGGTTCATCTGACCAGCTTACCCAGAGCTCTTCTTCCCTCTTCGCAAGTCCTGCAAGGCCTATCTCCTCTACACCTAGCTCCTCTAACACAGTAGCAACGGCATTGAGTTGTGGCTTTCCCCCATCTATAAGCAACAAATCAGGAGTGCGCCCAAAGCGCTCATCTTCTCGTCGCTCAGGGCTGAAGCGTCTGGAAAGAACCTCTTTCATCATGGCAACATCATTTGCCTGGTCAAAGTCTCCCCTAATTTTGAAGCGTCTGTAGGCAGATTTATCGATTCGTCCATTGGTAAATACCACCATTGAACCCACCGAATGTGTGCCATGCAAAGTTGAAATGTCGAAACTTTCTATGCGTAGGGGCGGACTCTCTAGGGATAGTGCTGATTCCAGTTGAAGCAGTGCAGAATTCAGGCGTTCTGTGTCATAGTGTGTGCGCACCTTGAAGCGCAGTAAAGCATGCCCTGCGTTGCGCTGCGCCATATCAAGCAGCTTCTTTTTGGTACCCCGCTTTGGTGTAGTTAGGCGCACCTTTCCTGCATGCGCATTAGCGCTTGTCTCACGACGACGCTGAGTCAAAAAGGCTTCAAGTGCCTTTGTGTCTGCCAGTTCAAGCTCGCAGATAATTTCAGCAGGAATCTGACCTGCGTCATTATAGTAGCGACCAATAAAGCTTGAAATAAGGTCTTCGAAATTTACATCAAGTCCTTTATCCAAAATAAAGTCATTGCCATAGAGCAC
>WQVS01000069.1 GCA_009785705.1 Coriobacteriia bacterium | reverse complement strand
GGAATCCACTAACATGGCAACAATATTTTATTTCAGCTCCACCGGTAACAGCCTATACGTCGCCAAAAGAATCGCAGAAGAGATCGGAGGCGAACATAGCCTTGTCCCTATGCGTCAAGAAGCAGTCACTTGCGCAGATGATGTAGTGGGCTTTGTCTTTCCTGTCTACTTTTTTACGCTACCCAGAATGGTCGAGCACTTCGTAAATCAAGTACAGATAACAAACAAAGACGCATACGTATTTGCCGCGGTTCCCCACGGGGGACAAATAGGGGGCGCACTTGCCCGAATTGACCATATTACTAGGCAAAAAGGAATTACCGTACACTACAGCGCAAAACTTAGGGCCCGGTCAAACTATCTGCCCATGTACACGATGGACGACAGTGAAGAGGCACGAAGACAGCTCGACACTGAACTTTCAGCAGCCGCAAAAGCAATCGCCGCAAAGACAGTAAGAAAAACCTCGAAAAGCACACTTCTTCTAAGTAAGCTAGGTGGCAGCTTCTATCCCCCTGAAGACAGTGATCGCTTCTTCAGCGTGTCAGAGGCCTGCATCAGATGCAAAACCTGTCAAAAGGTGTGTCCTGCAGGCAATATACAAGTGACGGATAAAGGGGTGGAGTTTCTCAATAAGTGCGAACACTGCATTGGATGTCTGCATAACTGTCCAAAGGATGCTATAGATTGGAAGGGCAAAACGCAAGGCAAGAAACGCTACAGAAATCCCAACATCAAGCTGAAAGAATTAATGACCCCCAGCGGAGAGAGTCAACAAAGCGCGCCAGCAAAGGAAAGTCATAAATGATGAAAAGCATTATTGCCTTAATAGCCTTCCTTCGTGAGCGCCCGCGTGCAATCGCTCGAATGCATCATCTTGATACGCAGGAAATCACAAAGGGTGTCTATGCCATAAAAACAAGGGGTGCTAACTTCTTCCTTATTAAAAATAGCGACGATAAGTACATCGCCATCGACGCAGGTGGAGGCAATGAGAGCACAATTGCAGACGAATTGGCGAAGCTAAGCATTAGAACCGAAGACGTCATAGCCACCTTTCTTACGCACACTGACTTTGACCACATTGCCGCATTAGGACTTTTCGAAAAGGCCACAATTTACCTACCGCAGCAAGAAATACAGCTGATAGATGGATCTACTCCGCGTATTCCGCATCTAGGTAAAAGTAGATTTAACAAAACTACACTAAGCCACCACTACACAGCGGTAGAAGACAATGAGGAACTGCACTTCAAAGACATCATCGTAAGGTGCATCCACACGCCAGGACATACAGTAGGCTCGATGTCGTTCCTGATAAACAACGCATACCTCTTTGTAGGAGATAACCTTAGCTTGCGGGAGGGCAAGGTTGAGCTATTCAATTCAGTTTTTAACGCAGATGATGATGTCCAAAAAGAAAGCCTGCGGCGGCTTGCTGTGCTACCAGCAGGTGTACAGTATATCTTTACCGCACATTACGGTTTTTCAGGTAACTTCCAAGAAGCATTTGAAGGCTGGGCTTAAGTCACCAGTAACAAAAACCCTCATGGCATATTTGTCGAATAGGACAAGATAGCTGTTTGATAAAATTGTTCAGTAACAATACTTAAGTACTGTCATCTACTAGGTCATTGGAGAAAAGGTGAAAGAAGAAGCAAAAGAAGAGAAGTCCGGTCCATCTGGTCCATCTGGCTCGCTCAGTTCGCTCTCTGCTCAGTCAAAGAGGAAGCTCTTTGTTGCGCTGACACAACTTATGCGCGAAAAGGACTACAGCAACATCACCATCAGTGAGCTTTCAGAAAAAGCAGGGCTTGACCGCCGAACCTTCTATCGTCACTTTAAATCAAAAGATGAGATTCTTAACCTCATCATTGTAGAAGCCTTCCATAAGCATATCGAAGCCCTAAAAGGTCTCTCTGACATGGGAGCTTATGAAATTAATAAGGCTTACTTTGAACTGCTTACAGAATACAAAGATCCGCTTATTCTTTTCAAAAAACATGACCTGCTTCCTATTGTCCAAAAGCGTATATCAGAATATTTGCCTCTTTTGTACGAAATGTTTCCAGCTAAGGAGGCCCACGAAAATATGTCGTGGGCTCTTACCTATAAAGCTGGAGGCGTCTGGGGTGTTACCGAACGCTGGATTGAGGGTGGCGCAAAGGAGACTCCAGAAGAGATGGCGCAGCTGGTAAGCCTTTGCGCACCCCATGAACACGAATCTTTATTCTCGCTGTGATTTAGCTGTACTTAGCCAATTTTCAGAAGTCGCCTTGAAAATCCATAATCCCAGTAAGAATTTACGACAGCTGACCAAATGCTAACTACTTAGTCAGCTGTCGGTGCGAGCGACTGCTTGTTCTCTTTACTCAACACCCTTGATTGCTTCAACCATATCAATCTTGCGGATTCGTCTGCTAAGCAGAAAAGTCGTGGCAAGCGAACATCCAATAACAATGCACGACGCAATGATGAAGCTGCTCATCGATAAATCTGGATAGTACACAATCCTAAAGGAGGAAAAGGTTCCAACGTACTGACCTAAGAACCAGAATCCTAGGGGAATTCCCACTAGCCAACCCAGCAAGGTGGTTACGATGTTTTCTCGCATAGCAAGTGCACGTATTTCTCTTCGGTGAAAGCCTAATACGCGCAAGGTTGCGTAGTCCCTGGTACGTTCCGTAAAGCTCAGTGCACCTAAGTTGTACAGTACAACAACCACCAACAAGACTGCAAAGAAAACAATCAGATTAAAGATGGTCTCTAAGCCTTCAAGCATGTCCTCGATACTCTGTCTTTGCTCTTCTGCAAGAATTACCTGCTCAATCCTTGGGTCAGATCTTAAGCTGTCTACTCTGTCGGAGTCCCCTACTAACATCTCTTGCGGCTGAAAGTTTCCACCTGCATCCTGCCAGGTGCTTGCGTGCACATAAGTACCCTGCGGGGTACTTGATGCCAAAATGCCCCTTACCTCAAAGTCGTAGACATCGGTGTCCATCGACACGCGCAACTGCAGGCGGTCACCAACTTGCAAGCCCACGGCCTGAGCAAAGCCTTCCGTTACGTATACACCACCCTGCTGCAGATAGTGACCCTCAAGAGTCTGCAGGTGAATATAGTCACCTTCATCAAAAATGGTAAGTATTCTATTAAAGCCATCATCAGGAGCAGTCCTAGCGATAAGACTCTGCATCCACTGTCCGTTCAGTTCACTGCGCAAGTCTTCATTTTCTTGTTCGGTGTTAAACATATTCGTACGAATACGTGCTGTATGCCTATACTCCACTTCGAGGGAGCTTTCTATCTGACTGTGCATGGAATCCGGCATGCCAAGCCTGCTATCAGCAACATCATGCCCCCTGCTACCCCAATAGTTCCCATAAGGACACGTATGGGGTTAGAGCTTCCGTCCCTCCATGCCCAGCGGCCACCATAACTCATCTTGCGCCAGAAGCCACCGCGCTCCTTTGCTGGCGCGGATTTCCCTACCTTTGTGTTTCCTCCTCTAAGGTATTCAGCAGGTAGCCCTCTTCTAGCCCTTCCTGATGCCCAATATGCCGACAAAGTACAAATCAGCGTAATGGCCAGCGCAATCAGGAGCGAAGTCCAACTATAGGCAATGGTCAAACTAGGCAAAGAGAACTCCGACTGCGAATCAAGAACAACATTCGATATGGGTGGTGCACTTAACATACCCACCACAGATCCAATTCCGCCCACCAAAAGACCAAAGGACGCGTAGTGAAACCCAATCGACTTACTGGAGTATCCCAAACCTTTCAAGGTCGCAATATCCTTTGTCTGAACTTCGATTAGGCGCCTAATGGTCGTGTACATGGCAAGCACTGACAGTAGAACAAAGACAAAAGCAAAGAGCAGGGAGAGTCCTTGAAGTTGTGCCGGTCTTTCTAGGGCATACGATACCTCGGCAAAGGTTGACCTATCAAAATAGGAAAGGTAGCGCTCGCCTAAAATTTCTGGGGCCGCCTCTCGAAGTGCGCTGCCGCTACTGCTGTCATTTCTGCCACCTTTCTTGTCCGCACTGTGGTCCTCATGGACAATCTCCATAAAATTGAGTGCAGCCATTGGCGCCAATTGGTTCTCTAGAACAGAGTCAGCAACTATGCCGTATCCAAAGAGCTCTGGGTTCGGCATGAGGAAGTCTGTGGTGCCCGTAAAGTACATCCTTGTTGGGGAGATAATGGTTCCTCGAACCTCAAGAGAGCTAACCCATCCATGAATGTCAACTTCTACATGGTCACCTATCAGGATATCGTGAGTCTGTGCATAGTCTTCATCAATCCAGATTCCCTCTAAATCTGAGGCAAGGTCTGCCCCGCGCACAATGCTAGGTTTTGAGATGTCCTCATTCCCCATGCCTTCGATAAAGAGATAACTATCCTCACCATTGCGTTGCACGGATGCTTGCAGCCTTGTTGTGACTGAGATGTCAGAGACGTCCTGAACATTTCGTATTGCCTCAATATCATCTTCTGTGAATTCCGTGGCAAATATCCACGAATCGGCAAGATTGCTTTCCTGTACAAATGCGGTGGTGCTGTTATCCAGTCCGCGCCAAGCACCTTCAAGCCCCACAAAAGCCAGAACACTCAAGGCTGCCATTAAGAAAACAGAGAAGAACTGCGTCCAATTGCGCAGAAGGTCGCGTCTTAATTTTATGTTGAGGTAGCGCACTAGGAACCTGCCTCTTTCGATGTGCAAATAGTTGCCTTAGGAGTAAGCTCCCCGCAGGTAACACCTTCATCCTTTTGAATAGATGTACCTGAAACGACCTCCTGGACTTGTCCATCGAAAAGGCGAATGACCTTGTCGGCACCCGATACTAGTTCTTCGTTGTGCGTGACCAGCACAACAGCAACTTCACCCGCAGCTGCGATTTCTTGTAAAGTTTGCATTACCTGTTGTCCTGTGTGCGAATCAAGGGCACCCGTAGGCTCATCACACAACAATAGACGTGGCTTCTTAGCCAAAGCACGCGCAATAGCTACACGTTGCATCTCTCCCCCAGAAAGATGATGGGGAAAGTTGTTCTTGCGCTGCTCCAATCCTACAGTCTTCAAGTAATGAGCCGCAGCATCCTGATTACCCGTCAATTGCGCAGCAATACCTACATTTTCTAAAGCAGTAAGGTTAGGAATCAGGTTGTAGAACTGAAATACAAAACCAACCACATCGCGCCGATAATCAGTTAGCTCACGATCTGAAAGGGCAGAAACGTCCTTGCCTTCGAACTCAATGCTTCCTGCTGTTGCGCGGTCCATCCCGCCCAAAAGATTGAGAGCCGTACTCTTCCCTGACCCTGAAGGACCTAGAATCACCGTCAGCTGCCCCCGTTCAATGCTAAGATTTACCTTGTTGAGTGCGATGACTTTCTGGTCTCCGACTAAGTATTCCTTGCTGATATTCTTAAACCTTATCATGTGCTCCCTTTACAAATTGCTTTTGTGCTGTATCCTGTCACACTCGTGACATAAACACTTTAAGGAAGTGCACTATTCAAATCAATAAAGTTAAGAAAGGTTCCCCAGAAAACCAAAAGTGAGACAGGCTGTGCAAAATTGACAAACACGACCGCCTCTCAGCGGTCGTGTCCTAGTTCAAACAAGAGCAGGTCTTCTAATCAGAAACATCGGGCTACCTCTTTTTAAGGTGTCTCTTAAACTGCTTTATTTCGTTCTTGCTTCCAAACCATCCTATGAACTTAGCGTTCTCTATCTGCCTGGAAGTAAGGCCGCTGTATCTTACTTCGCGCTGCAATTTTTGGTAACTTTCAAAGCGCTTTTCCGAAAGTGAACCATCTTCAATCGCTTCTTTGATTGCACAGCCCGCCTCGGTGTCATGCGAACAGTCACGGAACTTGCACCTTGCAGCGATTTCTTCAACATCTTCGAAGGTCTTTGAAAGGTCTCCCCCAAGCATCTGAAGTTCACGCATACCGGGCGTATCAATAACGACACCGCCATCTGAACTATCACTCTTTGGCAAAAGCAAAAGTTGACGATGTGTTGTGGTATGCCTACCCTTGTCATCCTGACGTATAGTTTTTGCAGCCATTACATCTTGCCCTGCAAGATGATTGATAAGGGTAGACTTTCCAACCCCTGACGACCCAATAAAGGCAATTGTTTTTTCGCGCCCAATGTAGGCGCTTATTTCTTCAAAGCCGCTTCCACTTTCAGAGGAGCAGACAATCACATCCACCCCTAGGCTAACCGTAGCGATTTCATCAAGCCTCTGCTGCAAGTCATCGCACAAGTCAGACTTCGTTAACACAATCACAGGGGTCGCCATACTGTCCCATACAAGGGCCAGATAACGCTCCATCCTTCTTAAGTTGAAGTCTGCATTAAGTGACATGCAGATAAAAACGGTATCAATATTTGCAGCTATTACCTGCCCAGAGACCGTTGTTCCTGCAGACTGCCTTGCCAGCAAGCTTTTGCGACGCAGAACATGATGAATAACGGCAGTGCCAGAATCTTCGCTGATACGGTCAATCATGACCCAATCACCAACCGCAGGAAACTCAGTTTGGTCACCTGCATCATGAGCAAACTTTCCTGAAACACGTGCACTTACTTCTCCGCCTACACAGGCCACCTTGTACCTATCGCGGTGTTGTTCTGTAACTCTAGCAAGATAAAGACCTTCATATAAGGTAGCCTCTTGCTCAAAACGCTCACTCAGTCCGTACTCTTTCAAATCTATATTTATTACGCTCATAGTTATATTCCTTCTTAACTAGACATAAGCAATCCTTAAGATTGCACTGTCATGCAGCGCGGATTACTTGTCGTCACATACAATCTCGTTAACTACGCCGTCTACTAAGATGTCCATAACTGCTTCGCTTTCTTCAAAATCTTGACCTTGTAAGTCAAAAAAGGTTATTGTCAGTGTTTGAGATACCTTTTTAACAAGGTCCACATCAACTTTAAATCTAACTCCACACTCCACAAGCATGTCGGTCATTTGCGCATCAATATCAGGATATGCCTCGCGCACCTCTTTAGGAAGCTTGCGCGTAAGATGACTAATTAGCTCTGCGTCGTGCTGCAAAAGCAAGGGTTGCTTTTTTACCTCCCCAAAGGACCAGAGCGTTAACTCTCTTACCAATTGTTTCGGAGGTAGTGAGCAGTTTTTCTGCAAAAAGATTTCCGTATCTGCCAGTGTCTTCTTCTGAATCCTCAGTAGAATATCAGCGTAAAGATGCTCTTTATTCTTATAAAAAGCGTAGAAAGATCCTTTTGCGATTCCCGCTTCCTTCGTTAAATCTTCAACAGTTACCTTTTTGAGTCCATAGCGAATAAACAGTTGCTCCCCTTCGGTAAGCAGACTCTCTTGTATGACAGCTCTTTCTGATTCGCTGAACTTTGGCATAGCATATGTCCTCACCCTTTTCTAGTTTATATGACTGATTTGTTTATTTGGTCATATAAATAGTACACCCTCATCAAGGCAGTGTCAAGAATATCCCTTTATCCTGCATAAACAGGTGGAGAATACCCTCCCTCCTCACGCGCAAAACCTAAAAAGATATGAGACAATTGACCACCGAACAGCCAAAAAATAAAAATGAAAAGGAGTCACCACCCATGCCTAAGGCCATTTATTATGTTTCTTACAAGCTCAAAAAGGGAACATCGACTGAGGACTTTTTGGATGCAGCAAAGAAGCTCAATGACGAATTCATATCGAAGCAAAAGGGCTATATCTCGTGGCAGCAAATGCTTGATGGTGATACTTGGGCTGACCAAATAAGCTTCGAGACTATGGAAGATCTCGAAAATTTCAAAGAAGCATCAAAGAATCCGGATGAGCTGGCACAAAACTTCTACTCTCACATCAACTTTACAGCAAAAGGAAATAAGCTTCACACTTATTCTGTAGAAAGAAGTTACTAAAACAGGTACTCCTCTTCCCCTTACTGTATTGAAGCTTCAATGCGATTAGGATACACACAATTAAGGTACACATAAAGTCCTGTGATGTTTCTATAAATTAGGCACAAGGAACTAAAAACACTTATCATAGATTGTGTATGTTTTTCATATAGAAATAAGGCTGGCTCATGCTCATTTTAAACTTATAGGCAGCCTCCACTGAGAAATCATGGCAGATGTCGTGATTTGGAAAGAAAAGGTGTACAGACAATGATGAGGAAAATCAGAACTTCTGCATTAATCTTCATGATGCTCGCGTTGCTGACGGCTCCCCT
>WQVS01000068.1 GCA_009785705.1 Coriobacteriia bacterium | reverse complement strand
TTTTCTTTTAGCTGGATTGTTGCGTCACCCGCATAGTCTGAAGCAGTTGAATACAACTCTACAGCCTTATCGCGCGCATTATTTGCCACAACATCGGCATTGTCCATATAGGCTTGAGCCTTTTCTTTAATGAAAGCGCGTGTTTCTTTGCCTGACTTTGGTGCAATCAGCACACCGATGGCAACACCAATGATGCCGCCGATTAGAAATTTGCCATACTTACCCATGGTTTTCTCCCATCCTCAAAGCTGTGCTCAAGAAGCACTGTCTCGAACGTATCGTGCTCTATATTTCATACTCAACGTTTAAATAGTAGCATGCTATGCTGACTTTTTTCTCTCTCGTTTTCTATCGTTTTCATTCAGTAATCGCTTGCGTAGACGAACTGACTGAGGGGTAACCTCTACTAGTTCATCGTCTTCAATATACTCAAGTGCCTCCTCTAGGGTAAAGCGCATGGGAGGGGCCAGTATAATCTGTTTATCTGCCGAAGATGCACGGATATTGGTTAACTGCTTTGCCTTCGCAACATTAACTACCAAGTCACCTGCACGTGATGCCTCACCAACGACCATACCCTCGTAACACATCTCACCTGGCCCAATGAAGAGCGTACCGCGCTGCTGCAGGGAATCGAGCGCATAGGCAACTGACTTTTCTGATGCCATGGCAATCAGTGAGCCATTTTGTCTGCCGCTCAGTTCACCGCGGTAAGGGCCATATTCGCTAAAGGTGTGAAAGAGAATCGCCTCACCACGTGTAACATTCAACAAGCGAGCACGTAAGCCCATCATTCCACGCGCAGGAATCTTAAACTGTAAATGTACAATGTCGTCACGCTGGACCATCTCTGCCATCTCGCCGCCTGCAGAACCAAAGACTTCAATTACCTTGCCTGCATATTCACTGGGAACATCTACTACAGCAAGCTCGATGGGTTCGGTACGCGAACCATCCTCAGCCTTGCCGAACACAACCTGTGGCCTGCCTACCTGGAACTCGAAACCTTCGCGACGCATGGTTTCCATTAGTACCGAAAGATGTAGAACACCTCTACCCGCAACGGTCATGCCACGCTTATCTTCAGTTTCTGATATTTGCATTGAAATATTGGATTCGGCTTCTCTTAGTAGGCGCTCCTTCAGTTGACGGCCGCCTACGATTTCGCCCTCTTGCCCTACAAGAGGACTGGTCGATGCCTCAAAGACTACCGACATAGTGGGCTTTTCTACCTCAATCGGGTCTACTTCAATCTCTTGACCAATAGTCGTATAGAGATCCCCGATGTCGCAGTCTTCAACACCAGCCACAGCAACAATGTCACCCGCGCTGGCTTCCTCTGCCTCTTCGCGACCCAAGGCTTCAAAGGTAAAGAGCTGTTTTACTGGGGCTGTGAAACTTTCACCACTATTCTTGATGACCTGCAGCTTGTCCCCGTGGCGCAAGGTGCCAGAAAACAGACGTCCTACACCGATGCGGCCTAGATAACTAGAGAAGTCAACCTGACAAATCTGCAGCGCAACTGGTCCGTCCACATCTACATCAGGAGCAGGAATGTTTTCAAGAATTGCATCAAGCAGCGGAGTCATATCCATGTCAGCATCATCGGGCTCACGGCGAGCATATCCGTTTAACGCAGAGGCATAAATCACGGGAAAGTCTAACTGTTCATCATTAGCACCAAGTTCTAGCATAAGTTCAAAGACTTCGTCGAGTACCTCGTGTGCGCGGGCACCAGGACGGTCAATCTTGTTAATGACTACCATGGGCTTTAGGTGGTTCTCCAGTGCTTTTCTTAGCACGAAACGCGTCTGAGGCATGGGTCCGTCAAAGGCATCGACAATCAAGAGGCAACCATCTGCCATGCGCAGAACGCGTTCTACTTCTCCGCCAAAGTCAGCGTGACCAGGGGTATCAATGACATTAATTTTGACATCCTTGTAGCGAATCGATATGTTCTTCGCCAAGATAGTAATGCCACGCTCACGTTCCTGATCGTTGCTGTCAAGGACACGCTCTTCCACTTGTTGATTTTCGCGAAAGACTCCTGCTGCCTGCAGTAGCCTGTCGACCAGCGTTGTTTTGCCATGGTCAACATGGGCGATAATTGCAATATTTCTTAAATTCTCTTGCCTCATTGTGATGCTATACCTACCTCTTTTGTAGTTTCTTGTATTGTGTTGGTTTAAACGATGTCGCGCAGGCATATGCACGACAGGTCACAATTGACCGCTCACTATTGTATACTCTGCAATACTAAACGCGCTATCCGTTTAGCAGATGTGATACCGGCCTTTTCTTGTGGCTGGACAAAGGCATGCAAGAACTGTTCTTGCTGTGTGCTGGGTAAGCTTGCTTGCGACAAGGCAGCCATCAAGCGCTCAGGGTCATCAAAGCAAGCATCGGGCATGTACTGCACAGGGTCAACATTAAGCCCGCGTCCTTTACAATAGTCATCGTGGTCAGGAATATAGAACCAAAGAGGTTTTCCTGCCGTTGCTGCCTCGAAAGCGACACCGCTGTAATCTGTGATTACATGGTCTACAATCACGAGTAAATCTAGAGTATCAACTTCGGGGTTAACAATAAGATTAGGAGAAGTTGGCAACTGCATACCTTCATCGTGATTGCCTGCACATTCGCGCATGTGCGTCTTGAGGATGAGCGTTGCTCCTCTAGCTTCAACTACAGCAAGCAGGGCTTTTAGGTCTGCAATCCATCTGCGTGATGCTTCGGGACAATCGCGGAAAGTCGGAGCATAAAATATGAGCGGAGTACGTGCAAAGAACTCTGAGTGCTGCATAATCAGCATGTCAATACGATTCATGTCAGGCTTGCGCAGAATATCTACACGCGGCGGAGGCACAACCTGGATACGCGTGCGTGCCGTTCTGAAAGCATGTCGATAAATTTCTCTGAAGGCTTCGCCAGAGACAAGAAGGGCTGAGTAATTTGCATGCATACGGAATGCACGTGCAACACGACTATCGCGACCACCCAGAGTATCAACAGCTTGCCATGAGATACGTTTAAGTATTCCCAAGGTATGCCACATTTGCAGCACGTAGAGACCTTTTCGCTGAGGAAAATAACTAACCGAAAGCGCATAGCCATCTAATATGACTGCTGAAGAATTGGCAATGTGCCAGAGCTCTATAAGGGTGTAGCGCAGATGCCCCAGAAAGCGTTTTGAGCGTGTCGCGTCAGAGCAGCAAAGCAACTTAATCTTAAGGCTGCGGTCTTGCTGATTTAATTCATGCATAAGTAAAGTGAAGTCAACAGGGGTAAGGTCACTTTGTCTTGATATAAAAGTGATTTTATGCTGAACAGGACGAAGAAGCTTTATTGCAGCATAAAAAAGTACAGCAAGGGGACGCGCCGCATACGCGGCAAATACGAGTAATCGTATTTTCATAACAACGCGTGTCTCCGTACTAGTTTTCTACGCTGTAAGGACGCTTTTCTGTTGGGCGAATAACCTGTTTAAGCGTCAGGTTGGCTAAGTAGTCATTAACGATGACATCAAGGTCTTCAAGGGCTGTCTTCACGGAGCAAGAGCTTTCGTTTTCACACCAAACATCCTCTGTCGAACAGCGTGAACAAATCGGCTCACCCTGCCCAACAATGATGATGTCCAGCATGGAAATTTCTTCTGCGGGACGAGCCAAATCTGCCCCGCCGCGGACACCACGCGTAACCTTTACAAGGCCCTCATTTGATAGGTCATAAGCAATACGGCGAGCGAATTGATAAGGAATGGTATCGCGTTCTGCTATTTCACGAACAGAAATTGGTTTACCAGAATCGTTTTCAGCTATTGTTCGCATAATTCTAATGGCATAGTCTGTTCTCCGAGTAATTAGCATAAATACGTACCCTTTCGTTGGCGGACCTCCTCTAAAGTTTTCCTACATAAGTGCAGCTAAACATAAGAGGGCTTTGAAATAATCTCATTTCGAATTAAATGATACTTCAAAGTGAACTAATGCGTCTAGAACAAAGCTAACAAAAGTTTCAAAAAACACGAATAACACTTATTTTTACCCCAGACAATACATTTTTTGCGGTACTTATTTTGTTAGGGCGTGTTTTATTATTTGAGAGAGGAGTTCTGGCAGCTTGATATCCGCTGCTGCGGCTGCTCTAGGCAGTAGGGAACCTTCTGTTAGTCCTGGTAGAGTATTGGTCTCCAGTAGATAGGGAGCTCCATCGTTGTTTAGGCGTATGTCGCTGCGAGAATATCCCTGACATCCTAATACCTTATGTGCGGCAACTGCGAGTTGCTGGCAGGCATCGGTGATGCTTTGGTCTAGGTCTGCTGGCACAGTGAAATCCGTAGCTCCTGCTGCGTACTTATTTTCGTAGTGGTAGAACTCTGTCTTTGGGATGATTTCTATGATGGGCAGTGCGAAGGTTTCTTCGCTTGTTGCATCCCCAAGCACTGCAACGGTAAGCTCACGTCCTGGAATGCACTCTTCTACTAATGCACTGCTATCTGTACTTAAAGCTTGCTCGAGTCCTGCGCGGAAATCTTCCTCATTGCTCACTAGTGAAACCCCTACAGAGGAGCCTTCCCCATTAGGTTTGACCACGAGGTCTCTTGTGCCCAATTTCTCTGCAAGTGTTGCGTAGGAGTAGGTGCCTGCTCCCTCTTGGTCGCAGATGCGGAGTTCGTCCTTGCTCACCAGTACCCCTTTGGGTGTTGTGAGATTAGCTTCTGCAAATATGTCTTTACTGACCTGCTTGTTCATGGCGAGCGAGCTTGCCAATACCCCGCTACCCGTGTAGGGGATGCCGAGTATTTCTAGTAGTCCCTGAATAGTGCCATCTTCACCGAATTTACCATGCAAGGCATTAAATACGAGGTCTGGCTTAGCTGTGCGTAGCTTTTCAATGAAACTAAGGTCAGCAGCATCCATTACGACTACCGATGCCCCTAGTTCGTTCAGACCTTGGGCAATGTTGTGTCCACTGCGCAGGGAAACTTCACGCTCTGCAGATACTCCGCCCTGTAGGACAACTATGGTCATACTGCTTATGTCTATAGCCTGAGGACTCTTTGCAGCCCTGTCTGTTGTGCCAGTCACTATGTACTCTCGATTCACTTAATTGCAGCTTGTTCCTACTCTGCATGCTTGCTCAGGAATGCAGAAATGCAGACTTCTATGCCGTTAAACGTACTAACCTTAGCACTAAATGTAGCCCGCCTGAGTCTTCTCCTTAACTGTTGTTAATCTGATTCAAAATCTCATCCATTGTGTGGATTTCTGCCGGCACAGGAAGGGCACCCAATACCCTTTTGCCATAACCCTTGGACAGCACTCTTGTGTCAGCAAGAATGACTATCCCACTATCCGTTGACGTTCTGACAAGGCGACCCACAGCCTGCTTTAGTTCCAGTATTGCTTCCGGCAAGTCAAAGCGTGCCCAGGCTCCTCGTCCGTAGACCTGGTTGCGCTCTCGCGACAAGGGGGTGTCTGGTCTGCCGAAGGGCAGTTTAGGGATGACGATACAGCGCAGGGTGTCACCACTTGCATCAAAACCTTCCCAGAAAGATTTAGTTGCCAGCAGCGATGCTTGTGGGTCTGCAATGAAGCGCTCCTGTAGTACGCGCATGGTTAACATTCCGTCCTGTGCTAGAACAGGGATGCCTTTGGGCTGAAGTTCATCCTGCAACACGTCACGACAATTGAGCAAATCCCTTCGACTAGTGAAGAGTGTCAGCACACCACCCTGCGAGCGTAGGTGCACCTCTTTCAGGAAACCCCTAAACTGCTTCGTCCAAGCTGATTCGCGCGGCTCGGGGATATCTGCAGGAACGAAGATGCGCATCAAGTTGACCAGGTCGTAACTACTTGCCAGCTGTAGGGTGTGCCACTTTGCTGCGCTGAAGCCCGCTGCGCTATCGTGGGTCCCAGCTTCAAGCGATGAGCTTCCTGCGTGAGGTATGGATGTGTCCGCACCTACAGTGCCTACCCCTTCCGTGCCTGGCTCCAGCATGTCTAGTCCGACGCCACTTACGAAGCGATTGAAGGAAGTACCCACTGCTAATGTTGCTGAGGTAAAGATGGCGCTGTCGGTTTGCTCTAGGAACTCTGTGGCTATTTTCTCCCCTACTTCTAGCTGAGAGATTTCAATTGCTGCCGTGCGCTTCCCTTGATATTCGCGACTTAAGCTTAATGCATAGACTAAGTTTTCCTCTGGTTCATTTATGGCGGTAACTAGAGTATCTGTATAGGCAGAAAGCATTGCCATCACGCCTGCAAAGTCGCTGAGCTCTGTTGGTGGAGTGTCTTCCATCAGCTGCACGCTATATGCTGAGGTCAGACTCTTTCCCGCTTCAAGACAGGTTTGCAGCTGGGCAACAAGGTTCATACCTACACTACAGAGCGTCCCCCAAGCGGCACTTTCACGTAACTCTGGACCAATCCAATGCGTTCTTGCTGCAGTACTTGTCGCATAAGCAGGATTGGATTGCAGGCTTTCATGATTGTCCAAATCGTGAGCAAAGGCAAAGAAGTTTCCGCTAAGAACTTGTAGCTGCTGTAGTTGCTTTTGTAGTTCATCGACTTCTGTGGCAACCTTCTCTACTCCCCCTTTGTCCATGTACTTTCCTGCACCGGACAAAAGTCGCCTAGGGAGTCCTCGAGAACCTGATATTAATTTTACTGCTGCATCTAGGTCGCGCTCATCAAAGCTGCGAGAGAGCTGTTTTCTGGCCTCTGATTCTAAACTGTGAGCTTCGTCAATTGCCCAGTAGCGAATAGGCGGAAGTATTTTGCCCTCTGTACCGCTGTTCCTAAAAAGCAGTGAATGATTAGTGATGACAATATGCGCACCCTTTGCAGTCCTGCGTGCGCCATGAACGTAGCACTGATAGTAATGGCTGCAGCGTCTACGCAAACAGTCTGCTGAATTCGCTGCGTAGTGCTGCTTCTCTCGATAAGGTAAGGGCAGATTTGCGTTACTGAGTTCCCCCCATGCTGTCTGTGACACCCATGCCAACATCTGCGCAGTTGCCAGACGATTCTGTTTTGAGTCATCTGAAAGGAAGTTGCTGATTTTGCGCAAGCAGGGATAGTGCGAATAACCCTTTAATGCCGCATAGCGCAGCTGGACGTCCTCTTCTGCCAGTGCCTGCGCCAACAGAGGAAGCTCCTTTCCTATGAGCTGGTCTGTTAGGGCGTTGGTTTTTGTGGCAACTCCTACAGTAATACTGTTCTCTACTGCCAACCGCGCCAGACAGACCAGGTAAGCCAGTGATTTTCCTACCCCTGTTCCCGCCTCTACTACTAGGTGGTTGCGCTGCTCGAATGAATCGCGAATGGCTGCTGCCATGTCTGCTTGTTCAGGGCGCGATTCGAAGGCAGCGTACATCTTTCCTGCAAGACCACCTTCTGATAGGTCTTGCTGGATAGTTCCTGCTGCTACAGAAGTTATACCTTCCTTAGCGCGCGCGTCCAATAGGTCATCTGGAGTAAGCCCTTTAATCTTTTGCTGACGCAGAGCCTTAAGTCCTATTCTTGAACTTGAGGAGGAAGCCTTGCCTGCTGCTGTGCCTGCGTAGAGTTCTGCGACCTGTGCTATCCAGTCACGCTCTGGGCTGTCTTTGAGCAAGTCGGGTAAGGCGCGCAAAACTGTGGAATCAAGAGAGCTTAGGCCAACCAGGGCAACACGCCATAGGTGACAGAGTCCGCGTACGTCTGCGATGGCGCGATGCGCCTGGGCGTACTCCTCCGGGCAGTAAGCGCGCATTAAATCTTCTAGCTTGAAAGAGCGCAGCAGAGGCAGACCACAACGTAGAAATACCAGAGAATCTAGCCACTGTCCTGACAGGGCATCACAATCTGCATCACCTAGAGCTGCTTCCACAAAACTTCTGTCAAAGCTGGCATTGTGCGCCAGGATATCGCAATCGCCAATGAAGTCACGAATATCGCTGGCAATGTCACCTATCTGGGGAGCATCTGCCACGTCCTTGTCACTGATGCCTGTTAGTTCTGTTATTTCGCGCGGAATAGGTTTGCCAGGATTTACATAGACATTATATTCATCGATGATTTCTGGTCCGCGCATCCTTGCAATGGCAATCTCTATGATGCTTTCATAGACAGGTGAGATGCCTGTTGTTTCTACGTCAAGAACACAGATTTCTTCTTCGATACCGAAGAGTTCTTTGCGGGCCTTCTCGCTGTACTTTGCATAGCGCAGGGCATATTCATCGCCCGTATTGGGCTGTGCGTTAAATCCTACTTCAGGC
>WQVS01000067.1 GCA_009785705.1 Coriobacteriia bacterium | reverse complement strand
TCTGCTTGATTACGGATAGGCGTAAAGCCTCTAAAAGTAGCTTGAGCAACTGTCGCAAATGCAAAGACGAAGGCAGTTACCAAAGCAAGAATTACTATTGTTCTCTTCATGTTTAGTTCTCCTTTAGATTTACTTACAAAAAAATTATTTCTCTTCATAAAGCACCTCCTTTCCCGAGAAGGATATTGATTGTACTCAATCAAATTACTTAAACCCTTGCTGCCCTATAAAGTGCAGGCAACTCAAGCTTAAATTGCACAAAATTCCATGCGCATACAAAATATGCGCACTTAATGGTAACATCTGTGGACATCGTAACTCAAACCTCTGCCAAGCTTTGGCATTAAATAACAACAAGTCTCCATTTTTTCTACATATTGTTATGAGCCTTAGGCTGCTCGTCGCTTACTACTCCAGACAATAAAGATAGTTGCTGCAAGAATAACTGTCACTGCAGCAGTAATGGCTATTCCTAGGCCACCCAGCAAGCTGCCCCCTTCAAGAACTGTCCCTTGGCCAGCAGGGGGTTGATGGCTGATTTCGCCTTGCACTGCTGCGAAAGCGGGTACATCATTGTAGATGCGCATAAATACAAGATAGCCCTCGTCGTTTTCTCCCATAAACTCTACGTCTGAGTCCTGTACCAAGCTCTCTGCAGGAAGATTTGTCATAAGGCGCAGTATCGGAGTGTCTGCTACAGGCGTGTATTCCATGGCAAGACTGTAAAGCCCCGGTGAAAGACGCGTAACGGGGTCATCTTCTAAGTGATATTCAATTTGTATGGCGTGATTGTACTGCGTTATCACGGTGTAGATATCTAGATTTCCTTCGGTGCGCATATTGAAGGGTTCTGTGAATTCTGGATCGTTAGAAATGAAGCCTCCCGAAAATTCACTGAACCAGATGATTTCTGAACCTGCAGGGACAGCTATCTCAACCTTTGCAGGCAATTCTACTTCGGGGCTAAGGAAGCCCGTAACAGCAACTGAGTAGGCACCAGCATGACGAGCGATATAGTAATTGATTGCTTCAAAGGGGGTGAGTTCCAGCGTGTACTCAGCGTCACTCGCATAAGCATGCGATAGGGGAAGCAGCGTTGCGGCTAATATTAAGCTTGCCAGAATCGATATATATGGCTTGGACTGCTTTAACATGGATGTGCTCCTCTTGCTGATGATTTTGTATTTCTGATTCTTTAGTTTTCTTACAGCCTATATTTTGCCACAGAGCGACTAGCGTGTCAGTGGCAGGTGGGTGTATCATGAATAGATGGTTTTGTTTAATACATAATGAGAGGTATGCTTACCATGATGAAACGATTTACTGCCGTCAATAACTCTGCCTTGAAAGTGCTTTTTGCTGTGCTGATTCTGTCACTAAGCTTCTTTGTAGCCACACAGGCTGGATATGCGGTACCTGGTGCCGAGACTCAAGAAGATGCCTTTGCAGAAATCGCAGAGCGCAGCGCAGAAGGCATGGCTGAACTGGCTGCAGAACAAGAAGAAGTGCGAGTCGCTGCAGCTGCTGAGGCTGCCGCAAGTGGATCAGCCTCTATACAGGCCATATGGATTAATCTCTTGGAAACTGAGGAGGGTCGCACTGCCGTGACTCTAACGGGGATTATCGACCCCTATACCCCACTGCCCATTCAGGCAATGTTCTACTTTGTAGAAGACTACGAACTGGGGCTTATTGAAGAATTGGATTTTGACACAGGTGAGCCTCTGAGAGAAATAGAGTACGAGGTAACTCCTAGTGATAATGAGGATTTCGAAAACCTTGTTATCTACTCTTTTACCTTACATGAAGGTCATGTTTTTCAGGCTCACTTCGTAATAGACCTTCCTCTGTTTGACCATGATAGCGAGATGGGAGATGCCCCCCTAGCCAGCTTTAACTTTCTTCCGCCTAATGATTTGGACGGACTAGTTGTTGGCTTCACTTCACCCAGCCCTGACCGTGTGGGTGCTGGTGGGCAGGAAGAGATTATCCTGCTTGATGAAACAGAAGATGGTGAGATTTACGGCATTGTTCGCGAAGGCGTTCCTGGCGGTGAACTGCAGGAATTTCTAATTGCCTTTGGTTCACGCGAAGCACGTGACGAAGCTATCGCCGAAGCTGAAGCGGCTGCTGAAGCTGTGGCAGCTGCGAATGCCCCCTGGATTAGCACGCCTGTAGGCATGGTAACTGTAGGTAGTGCTATTGTGCTGATTGTAGCAGCGGCTGCGATTTTTGTGCTTGTGGCACGCGGGAAGAATGTTGGAGCTGCTGACATCCAAGACGATGACTACGAGGCCGATGTCGATGATGAAGTAGACGCCAATAATGAGGCGGATGCTGATGATGTTATCGTCGATGAAGACGATGAACGTTAAAGGCAAGTAAAGAATCAACGAAAAAGGTGCACTTCGAAAATGAAGTGCACCTTTTTTCTTTTAGTGCTTCTTTTGCCGGGTATTTCTTTGTACAAACTCTAAAACAATTATCTATACAGGAATAGACGGGATGAGTTTATTGGTGAAGTACCACCACTCCACTTGGGATTTGCTGCATCCCCCCAGTCGGGGTTGCCGCCTCTGTTCCATGCATGACGCAAAGCATCTGCACCAACAGATCCCATTGCTTCTCTTGACTGACTATCAAGAGGCACATGGCACTTCAGACATGAACCATCAACAAGGCCTGTCCCTGGAATATCGATAATCTGAGGATTTCCAAAGGGTCCATCTGGGTCATCAGGGAATTGTCCATGTCCTGGCAAACCATAACGACCAGCCGTTACACCTGTCAAAACCATCCAGCTTTGATCAGCAAATGAGATGTTCTCACTGTTTGGTCCACGGAAGACTGCTCCCCCGCCTGCAGCAACTAAATCTGTAGCAGTTTGGGAACCATCACTTATAGGAACATCATCGTGGTCTGCGCGGGCAATGCTTCCACCGTACATCCAAAGATTTGTTCCACCTATGAAGCCTCCTGGAATCTCAGTTTCTACCTGTTGGCCATCTGCCATCCATTCATATACTCGGATACCACGATTGCCGTGAGGCCATGCTGTCGAATTAGTAGCGACACCCACCATGTCGTGACACTGGTCGCAACCATAGGCACGGCGAGAACCGTCGCGTCTTCCTTCTACTGTTGAAGCAGTAGGGAATCCAGCTGAGTGACCTGCATGACAGGGACCACAGGCAAGATTGTCAACATTTGAGCCTGAGACACGGACCGAAGGCAGTACATGACCTGTAACCATTACCGGTTCAGACTGGAAGACTCCTGCACCTGTAGCAGGATCGCGCACACGATCAATGCGTTCAAATCCCATACCCCAGTTTAAGTTAAACATTGCAGTGCTTGAATGACATCCAGACTCTCCACAAGTATAGGCTGTCGCCAAGGAGCGTGCAGCTGCAAATTGATTTACGTTTGGTGCGCCAGGGAAACCTGTAGGAACGCCCCCTAAAGGCCCTAGTGCGGCAACGCCGTCATACCACCAGGTAGATCCATTAGGGCTTGTGGGGTTTAAGACACCTGGCAAGGGTGAGCTAGCGGGAACATCAAGGGTTTCTCCGCGCAAAATGCGAGCTTCTTCGATTTCTTTACGGATTTGCTCATCACGCGTTATGGGATCCCCTCCAAGCCACTGACCATCTGCAGGCCAGTCAGATCCGCGCAGATTTTGCTTGCGACCTTCACCCAACATGTAAACGTTCATGACATTGAATGCCGAACTTGATAGTCCGTGGATTCCTGCACTGTGACACAGCGTGCATCCGCGATTAGGTGCAGCGTGAGGGCCACCATTGCCGCCCCATTCAACCAAGAGCTGCGAAGCCTGGGCACCAGTATTAACGTGACAGCCATTACAGCTTGTTGCACCTGCTGTTATGAAGCTTTGACTTTGAACATTGGACAAGTTGATATCTCCTGAAACAGAGCTTGCAGCTGTACCTTGCTGTGCTTCTGGATTGTATCCTGAAGCGCGGTGACCACTGTGACAGACGACACACTTTGTTGTTGTGGTTATGTAGCCGCCATGTACGGTTCCTTGTAGCGAGGCACCAGGATCATTTGGTCCAATATTTCTGGCCATCTCTGCCTGTGCTTCTGCAAAAGTGATAAATCCTTGCAGAGCACCATTATCCATCTCTTCCTGAGATCGAATAGGTGTAAAACCTCTGTAGGTAGCTTGTGCAGTTACAGCGAAGGCAAAAAGTAAGGCTGTCGTAAGAGCTAAGGCCAAAACGATTTTTTTCATACGTAATCCTCCTTCTAAGTTACTTATGTTGCTTATGAGTAGTGTTTCTTTCTTCTTCATACGAACACCTCCTTTCCTGAAGAGAAATAATGTACGAAGAACCTGACTCATTTTTACAACATTCGAGCTACTCGAAGGCAAGGAAAAACAGAGGGAATTAGAGGAGTATTAAGTTTTAAAATAGGGTAAAAATAGAGGCGACCAGAGCGATTAATCGCTAGATGAAGACTCTTGTTCTTGCTGTTGCATTATTGCTTCAATTTCTTCTAACGAAGGCAGGATGTAGGCGCCTATCTGGTCTTCTGGCATGTCTGTTTCCCACTGGAAAGCGGGCATACCAGTAATGCCTGGGATGTAGGGCATACCTGTGCCTGGTCTGACTTCTATGGCTTCTTCCATGAAGTCGTGGAAGATTTGTGCGGGGAAGCTGCCACCTGTTACGTCGCGATTTCGAATGTCACGCATCTCTATTTGAGCTTCAGGAAAGCCCATCCATACTGCCGTGGTGACGCCCTCTGCCCATCCGACAAACCAGGCATCGTGATAGTTCTGCGCTGTTCCTGTTTTGCCTGAAACGGGGATGTCATCTAAGTCGGCACGCCTACCTGTACCCTGCGTTACTGCTTCGCGCAAGATACTACGGACTTCGCGCCCCGTTTCTTCCGAATAGATGCGACGCCCTGGAGGCTCTATGGATATTTGGTAGAGGACTTCAGGTTCCTCGTCTTCAGAGTCTTTGGTGCTGATGTGTGCAATTGCACGGGGCTCGATGTCGATGCCTGCTTTTGCCATAGTCGTGTAGGCACGAGCCATTTCTAGAGGAGATACCCCATAGCGTAGACCCCCTAAAGACAGGGCTGGGTCGGGCTCCATCGGGGCCTCAAAGCCTAAGTCCTGCGCTAGTTCCACTACATTTTCTGGACCAACATCCATGATGAGGCGTGCAAATACGGTGTTAGTTGAACTGGTAGTTGCCGCACGTAGGGTCATGGGGCTAGATGGGCTAGCTCCGCCGTAGTTTTGGACCTCCCACATTTCGTCGCGTACTTCAACTTCAAAGGGAGTGGCGTCATAGCGGGCGTCTGATTCTATTCCTGATTCCAGTGCTGCGATTAGGGTAAGTGGCTTGAAGGCTGATCCTGGCTGCCTGCGTGCCTGCACTGCTAGGTTGAACTGGTTTTCGTCCCAGTCCTTGCCCCCTATAAGGGCAAGTATTGCCCCATCGCTGTGGCGCATCGTAACCATTGACACAGTGGGTCCGTCGTCGCGGTTGTTAAAGCTTGCTGCGGCATCTTCTGCTGCTAGCTGGATGGCAGGGTCTAGGGTAGTTACAATGTTTAGGCCACCCTGTGCTATGCGCTCTTCGTCTATGATGTCTGGCAATTCACGCTGCACTAAGTCAACGAAATAGGGGAAATGTACATAGCTTATGTTTGAGCCCCGTGGCTGTATTCCTAAGGGGGCTTCGACAGCTTCGTGATAGTCCGCTGGGGTAATAAGGTTTTGGTCGCGCATTTCGCGCAATACAACGTTTCTGCGCTGCTCTAGCTGATAGGGGTCGTCATGTGGCCTATAAGCAGAGGGCATGTGTAGGACACCTGCAAGAGTTGCGGCTTGCGCGACGGTGAGCTCTTCTGGCTGGGCGTCGAAATAGATATCTGCCGCAGCCGCTAAACCATAAGCGCCATTTCCGAAGAAGGACATGTTCAGGTAAGCGGCAAGAATGTCGTCTTTGTCGCGTTCTAATTCTAGGCGTGAGGCAAGGATTGCTTCTTCCATTTTCCTAAGCATTGACTGCTCATCACCCACATACATCATTTTCATAAGCTGCTGGGTAATGGTCGAGCCACCTTCTACAACCTCCCCCGCTTGCATGTTGCTTTGTGCTGCACGGATGATGCTGCGCAGGTCAAGACCCGCGTGATCGAAGAAACGCTGGTCTTCAATGGCTACGGTGGCATCAAACATAAGTTGTGGGATTTCGTCTGCATGCAAGGGTAGACGCTCTGTGTCGCCATGCCACTGGGCAATCACTGTGCCATCATTAGCAAATATGGTAGAGGGCTGCGATGAGCGGCGCTCGATGGCCTGTATCGAAATATCTGGCAGGGGCTGTGACATAATATAGCCAATGCCTGCCATGACAATTAGGGCAAGCGCAACTACGGGAACGGCAAGGTACACGATGTAGTGGATGAAGCTCTTTTTCTTCTTTGGCTTCTTTGGTGTCTTATCCACTTTGTCCGCTGCCATATGACTCTTTCTTTGCTAATCCTTTTTAGGGTCTGGATGCTCCTGAGAAGCCGCCATGAATCGGAGCAACTCTTACGGTATCGCCCGGTGTTGTAGCGTGAATAATACTACCGCCCCCAACATAAATTCCCACATGGTGAATGGGGTTTCCGAAAAAGACTAGATCGCCAGGCTGCAGGTCTGCACGACTTACTCGTTGACCTACACCAATCTGCGCGCGCGAAGTACGAGGTAGGTTTACCCCTACTTGCCTAAAGACGTAGCTAGTAAAGCCCGAACAGTCAAAGCCTGCTGGAGTCGAGCCGCCCCACTGGTAAGGTGTTCCTATGTAGCGACGGGCAATGTTGACTACTTCGCCTCTTGCCTGACGTGTTGGTGTTGGGAAAGCTTGTCCACCACTGGCTGCTGGTGCTGATGCGGAGCTAGCGCTGCCGCTGCCACCCGCTGATGCTGCTGCTTGCTGCGCTGCCGCCGCTTCTGCTTCTGCTGCACGCCTGGCAGCCTCTTCTCTTTGGCGTTGCAGTTCGCGGACTTCTGCTTCGAGTCCTCTAAGTACTGATTGTCTGCTTGCCAAATTGCCTTCTGCACTTTGGCGTGCTTCTCTCATGCGAGCTTGCTGTGCTTCTGCTTCTGCTTCTACTTCTAGTAGTTCCTCACGCAAGTTGTTGATTTCTTCTTGGAGGTCACGAAGTTCTGCTGAACTGGCTGCGTCACTTCTGTTGAGATCTTCAAGTAGTGTCCATATGCTTGCAAACTCTTCAAAAGATGTCGCACCCAGTATTACCTCTAGGATGCCAGCGCCTGCGGAATTGCTGCGGTATACCTCTGCAGCACGTGTGTTGAGGTGAAGTTGCACCTCTGTTAGACGCGTTTCAGTTTGCTCAAGGCGCGTATCGGCGTCTTGACGACGTTCTACTGCCTTCCCATAGGCTTCACTTGCCTCGTTGTAATCATCAGCTGCAATAGCAAGTTGGCGATCGAGCTCTTCGACTTCTGCGGCAACCCGACTTACTTCTGCCTGACGTTCCTGCAGTGGATCAGCTATCGCTATTGCTGGTCTTAATGTTTGGCTTGTATTGAGAGAAAAAAGGGCATCAAATGCCGGCAAAATAGCTGTGCTTAGTAGGAGTAAGCCCAGTGCTACCGCAAGAAGCCTCCTTGTTAGGTTGGTCGTTAGATTTGTCGCTACAGACATGGAAAAGCTCTTCCTATTCTTTGGTGGAAATCGCAGCTCTCGCAAATGGCTGTCATAGGGGTACCTATGATGTGCTGCGGTATGTTGTTATAAGTAAATGGTTTCATGTTCCAGTCTAGTCAGTCTATCAAATTTCAGCTGATTACCGCAAGACAAAGTCCATCTAGTAGACGAGACGCCATAAGCTGCAGGCCAACGGGTAGACTGGATTCGACACCAGCCTCTAGTAGCTGCATTGGGATGATGACGCGCAATTCGTAGATGGGGACTTGAATGGCACTTTGAATGTCTTGATGGCTGCTGTTTTCTGTTTCACTTTTGAGTTTTTGTAGATTTTGCACGCTATCTTTTAAGCTTGCGGCAAAGGCCTGGGGGTTGTTTTGGAAGATTACGCTGCTGCTGGCAGTGTTGTTTATGTCTGAAGTGTGGTTGTTGTTGTTGGAATCTTTGGAGTCTTTGAGGTCGGTGGGTTCGGCAGGTTCGGTGAGCTTGGCGGATCCAGTGGGTTCAGCAGGTTCAGTAGGCCTGACGGATTCGATAGGTTCGGCAGATTCGGCGAT
>WQVS01000066.1 GCA_009785705.1 Coriobacteriia bacterium | reverse complement strand
AATTGCGTTACATCTGCACCGTGGAAGTAAGGCATGCGCAAGTACAACATGCGGTCACCCAGCTCAAAGGTGCTATCAACAAGGGTTGACCAAGTGCGCGGGCCTACAGCCCCTGTGGGCTCAATACCCTTTGCGCGCTGGAAGGCACTGACCGCTGCCAGCGTATCGTCTAGGAACTCTGCAGTGGTACTTTCCTCGTTGATTACATGACCCAACACGCGCAAACGGCGCTGGATGTCCTCTACAGCGGGACCTTTATCTTTGTACTTAATGGGCTTCATAGCATTACTATTCTAGGGCAAGTCCTAGGCGCATACGAAACAATTAGCAAAGTGTTAAAAAGCAGAGCCAATCCTAGTGGCTCTAGCTAGGAAGGTTCTTTGTACCTACTTGCAAGATAGTTCTGCCGCCTCTATAGATCGCTCAAAAAGAGGTGCAAATAGTCGCAACTCTGATTCAGTCACTCCATTTCTTTGAGCAATAGTGCGCCAACGATAAAGTGACTTCCGCAACTGCTTTAATATTTCACCTGCGGCTTTATCAGATATCCCAAACAGCTCTCTGACTTCGAGTGCTGCTTCCCAGGCCTTGGCAAAAGTAGTCTCACCACTAATTCCTGTCACTCTGGCTGAATTTAAATCGGGATTAGGATTGATGTCGAAAGCTGGAGATAAAGCCCATGCACTAGCTGATTGTAAAAAGGCATGATTTCGCAAATGGTCGTCAGTGTTATTGATTGCTATCGAAAATAGAATTCTTCGCCATAGTTCCGTAAGATCTGATGACGCCGAAATGCTAATTTCGCTTAAAGCATCAGCGAGATCAAGATAGTCCCCTGATTCCCCATCAGATTTTTCAAGAAGTGTCATGGCGCTTATAAACCCAATACGCTGGCCTGCATCCGTGCGATCAAATCGGCGAAGCAAGAGTACAGCCGCATCATCGATGGCAACTAACCGGTTTTCAGGAACGGTAATTCCAGCATCTTTGGCAAGATCAAGAGCCACCTTTTCCCAACGCATGATTTCCCATTGATCCCCTGGGTGGGGGAATTTTGCCATGTAGAGCACCCCAGCAGCAGTTGAGGATTCATCGATAACGGATGATTTTGGACGTGCTCCTCCAAGGGAGGCTGTCCCTGCATCAAGTAGGGTCTTGATTGCTGCAAGTGCATTTGGATTGTTGCCATCGTCTGTGCAAAACCTCTGTGAAGCGGCAAGAAGTTCTGGGAGTGCAAGTAATTTGGGTATATGCTTTCCCTCTGCTTCATAATCATTTGAGCCTGGCCTTTTAAAACGCAAGGCGCCTTGGCGAGTTACATCAGAGGTGTTGAGAAGATAGTCGACTTCTGTGATGGTGCGTGGAGGCTCATTGTTTTGTAGCCACTGCTGACGTAGACCCTTCTCAATAAGCATGCGTCCCCATCTGTCGGGGCTTGCGTCACGAAAACTATGGGGCAATCCTTGCGGAAAAGCGTATTCCCCTGTTCCTAGCGGCATTGCAGGTTCAAGGCTGTATGCATCAACACTTGCAACATATTCAGATTCGTAGCGAAAGGTTGTGCTTTCTCGACCGCGCCTTACATAGGAGAACATTGTTCCTGCAGGTATAGTCTGATTCTTTAGGTTTACATAAACGTTGATTGTCATGAGTGTACCCGCTCAGGCAAGATTTGGTCAGCACGCGCACGACCAAATGAAGTTTCATAAGGATCAGTAGCACTGACAATCGATTCAAGTATTCCTAGTGCACGAGCAGTGCTTAGCATAGACTGAAAGCTTACACCACCATCGCCCCTTTCAATGCGACGCAAAGTGGAGACTGAAATGCCTGCACGGTCAGCTACTTGTTGAAGCGTTAGGCGAAGCAGCTTACGCCAAGTGCGAAATTGTTCTCCGACTTCAAGATTTGCAGCTGTAACTTTGCGTGAAACAGGTCGTGTCATAAGATTGCCTTTCATGTAAATGTTCACATATGAACGATAATAACATATAAAGCGTCATATATGAACACTTATATAAGTTGGAGTGATGGATTTAAGAAGCTAGTGACGGTCGCACAAAAACACCCACAGGAGCAGATGATCCTGTGGGTTCTGTAGGACTTTGATTGAATTCTGATTGATGGCCTGTTGCGCAATGAGCCATAGTTAATTGCGATATTTAGCGGTGAGATTGACTTTTCTAATGCTTATCTAACTGCGGTACTTTCTGCTGCTATTTCCTCGGATATGGGGAAAGCTTTTGCAAAATGACAAGCACAGTTATGGCTTTCTCCCACTTTGTTTAGACCAGGAACCTCTGTTGAGCAGCGCTCTAGGATTGCTGGGTCGCTTTGCGCCAGAGGACAACGCGTATGGAAGTGACAGCCTTCCGGCGGATCAATGGGGGAAGGCGGGTCTCCTGCCAGCAGAATACGGTTGCGCTGGCGTTGCTGCTCTGGGTCAGGCACAGGTACTGCTGAAAGTAGGCATTGTGTATAAGGGTGATGTGGAGCTTCGTACAAACTGCGCCAATCACTGCGCTCTACAATGCGCCCTAAATACATCACTGCAACATCGTCAGAGATGTGCTGGACTACTGATAAGTCATGGGCAATAAAAATGTAAGCAATACCCAGTTCCTTTTGTAGCTTTTCTAGTAGGTTCAAAACTTGAGCTTGAATAGATACGTCCAAAGCACTTACTGGTTCATCGCAGATAATTAGCTTCGGCTCAAGCGCAAGGGCACGTGCAATCCCAATACGTTGGCGCTGTCCACCACTGAATTCGTGCGCATAGCGGTTGATGTGTTCTGGGTTCAGCCCTACGATATCAAGCAGTTCTTTTGTTCTTTTAATGCGCTGCTGCTTGTCGCCCATCTTATGGATTGCCAGTGGCTCTCCTACAAGCTCGCCCACCGTAAAGCGTGGATTCAGTGAGGCATAGGGGTCTTGGAAGATAAATTGAACTTCTTTTCTAAATGCCTTCAGTTCTCTGGCGTTCATCTTGCGAACGTCTTTACCCTGAAAATAGATTTCACCCTCAGTTGGCTCAATCAGACGCATGATGGTGCGACCTGCGGTCGACTTTCCGCAACCACTTTCACCAACCAAGCCCAAGGTCTTGCCTGCCTCAATGCTCAACGAAACACCATCAACAGCTTTAACGACCTTTTTGCCTCCACGTTCAGAGCGCACCTTAAAGTGCTTTTTCAGATTCTTAACTTCAAGAAGCGGCGTGCTCATTAGGCATCTCTCTCTTCGGTGAGAACTTTAGTAGATAATAGTTCCTTTTCCATGTTTTCCTTAGTAAAGTTAGGATCTCCTGCAAAGTGACAATTCGCCGTGTGAGTCTTTCCTGAAGAGCTTCCAATGGTTACTACATCGGGCACTTCTTGCTGGCAAATTTCTTTTGCATAAGGGCAACGAGGATGGAAGGAGCAACCACTAGGAAGGTCAATCAGGCTAGGTGGCAAACCCTCAATGGGCTGCAAGTCTGACTTTTCTGTTAAATCTTGTGCTGTGCGTGGCAGAGATCCCATTAGCCCCCAAGTATAAGGGTGTGATGGCTTGTAGAATACATCATTAACTGATCCAAATTCTACAGGGCGCCCAGCATACATTACCAATACGTCATCAGCCATATCAGCTACAACGCCTAAGTCATGGGTAATCATTATGATTGCAGAATTACTCTTTTTCTGCATTTCTTCCATCAGTTGAATAATTTGCGCCTGAATGGTTACATCAAGTGCAGTGGTGGGTTCGTCTGCGATCAAAACATCTGGATCGCAGGCAAGTGCCATAGCAATCATGACGCGTTGACGCATGCCGCCGCTAAATTGATGTGGGTACTCCTTCACGCGCTGTTCTGGGCTAGGAATCCCTACCAGTCGAAGAAGTTCTACAGCGTGAGCCCAAGCCTCTTTCTTTTTCATGCCCTTATGAATGCGAAGTGGTTCCGCTAACTGATGTCCCACCTTATAGACAGGGTTAAGCGAAGTCATAGGATCTTGGAAAATCATGGCTATACGATTACCGCGAATGCTGCGCATTGCTTCTTCTTTGGCTGTAATAAGACTTTTGCCACGATAAAGTGCGTCTCCACCCTCAATTTTTCCTGGGGGCATATTGATAAGTCCCATGAGAGTCATTGCGGTGACACTTTTCCCGCTACCGCTTTCTCCTACAATGCCTAGGGTCTTGCCTGCATCTAGAGTATAGCTAACGCCATTTACTGCCTTTACCACACCGTCACGAGTGTGGAAGTACATCTTGAGATCTTGCACCTCTAACAGCGGACCGTCCGTGTAGGGACTAGTATCACTTACGTCCCAAGTATGATCCGATGTTTGTGCGTTGTCCTTATTTTTACCGAAAACCATCAGATTAATCCTTTGACTTTGTGTCTATTGCATCACGTACGCCATCACCCAACAATATGAAGGAAAGCACAGTCGATAGAATAGCCAATCCTGGATACAGTACTAGCTGTGGCTGATGCGTCAGAAATCTACGCCCATCGTCAATCATGCGGCCCCAACTAATATCTGGCGGCTGAATACCTAGGCCCAAAAAGGAAAGGGCCGATTCCATCAAGATGATACCACCAATAGTCATAGTCGCAATAACTAAAGCAGGAGCAATAGCGTTAGGTAAAATATGCCTAAAAATAATACGTCCTGTTGAGGCACCCAAAGCTCGTGCTGCCAACACATAATCATTTTCCTTAACACTCAAAACGCTACTGCGGAATAAGCGTGCAAAGCTGCCCCAGGCAAAAGCTGCAATAGCAGCAGCAACACTCCATGCTCCCCTGACCTCTTGTGGGAGTACTGACATGACCAAGATAACCATCAATACCCAAGGGAACGACAGTATGATGTCGGTAAATCGCATCAGTAACGCATCCACCCACTTACCCAAAAAGCCTGCCATAGCACCTATCAAAACACCTATAACAAACGATGCTGCAGTAGCTACCACTCCAACTATCAACGACACACGTGCACCATAGATGACTCGACCAAACATATCGCGACCCATATCATCAGTACCAAAAGGGTGCTGAGCACTGGGTGGTTGCAAGCGTGTTTGAGCCGCTGTTGTCGTATCAATCAGGGCAGGATCTCCAAAAAGAGGCGGCACCCACAGATCGGCTGACACCGTTGCAACAACCACAATAAGTATCCAAGCAAGTGCAGCCATTGCTAAATAGTTTCTGCTTAATCTGCGTAAGGCGTCTCCCCAAAGAGTACGTGTCTTACGATTGTCACCACTATCAGTGGCACCAGTAGCCATTTTGTCAATTTTTGTACCAAGGTTGGACATTACTCCTCACCCCCAGCAATTCTAATCCTCGGATCTAAGAATCCATAAGCGATATCAACAATCAGACTGATAAACATAATGATAAACAAGATAACAGTGGTAGTTCCCACGATTACCTGGAAGTCACGCTGCGTAATCGCAGTAAACAACTGCAGTCCAATACCAGGCCAATTAAAAACGGTTTCTGTAAAGATAGCGCCCGAAAGCATTATTCCGAAATCTAGACCCATCGCTGTAATGACAGGAATAAGAGCATTTTTCATTTTATGACCCCATAAGATGCGAGCAGGCGAGCATCCTTTAGCTTTTGCAGTGCGCACATAGTCAGCATTGGCAACTTCTAACAATTGACTACGCATAATACGTGCCGTGTAAGCCAAGGATACGACAGCTAAAGTAAAGCCGGGTAAGATGTAATACATCCAGGTAGGCATGGGGCCGCTGGCCCCTGTAACAGGTAAGAAAAATGCACCCCCCGTAACATTTTGCAACCATATACCAAAGACATACTGCAGTATCAAGCCCAACCAAAATACGGGCAATGACACCGCAAGAGAGGTTGACATTGTTACTAAAACATCCCAAATGCTTCGCCTCTTCACTGCTGAAACTATACCTGCCCCAATACCTAAGACTGCCTGAATTGCCAGTGCAACCAAGGAAAGGCGTAAAGTATAGGGATATCTATCCGCTAGGGTATCTGCAACAGCACGACCAGACATGTAAGAACGTCCCAAATCACCCTGAGCTAGATTCCCTAGATAATTAACATATTGAACATACCAAGGCTGATCAAAGCCATGGGCAGCCTCAAAAGCTGCACGAAATTCCGGAGTAACTGCGCGCTCCCCCATGCGCATCTGTGCCGCATCAACACCGGGCATGTGATACGAAATAAAGAAAAGAAGTAGTGTTACACCTAAAAATACGGGAATGAACTGCAGCAAGCGCTTGACTATATACCTAAGCATTGGCATACGAGCAAGTTGCAGCAGGGGATTGAGTATGTATTTACGCATTTACTTCTCGACTCCTATTTGCTTGCTGATCCTTCATTACGACAGCAAGACATAACAACTAAATTTTAATGAAAGCTAAACTATTATACATGCAAAAAATGCCTTGAATCGCTCTGATACGCTGAAAGAGGGCGCCCATCAAATGGGTGCCCTCTTTCCTGTTTAACTAATTAGTGCTTACTGTGCGTCAGCAGTAATCCATAGACGTCTGAAGTCTACGTTATTTAGCGAGCTGATTGTCACATCGTTCATACGATCTGAAGTGATCATGCGATGTGCATAAAACGCGATAGGTACAAGTGGATTTTCTGCCTGAATCAAAGCATTGATTTCCTTGTACTTTGCAGCACGTTCATCTGCATCACCGATAGTTCTTGCTTCCATAAGCATTTCATCTACTGTTTCATTGCTAAAACCAGTGAAGTTGTTAGCAACGTCGCTTGCAAATAGCTCATATAGGAAGTAGTCAGAACTTGGATAGCTAGCCATCCAGCCTAGGCGACCAATTTCGTAGTTCTTATCATCTAGAGCACGTAGGTAAGTAGCCCATTCCATACCGTCAAGCTGAGCATCGACACCGATTTCAGCAAGGTCAGCCTGAATTAGTTCCATGATTGGCTCATGTCCAGCACCTGCGTTTAGTGACAGAGTAACAGTAGGTAGACCTTCTCCACCTTCGAAGCCTGCATCTGCTAGAGCTTCAGCAGCAGCCTCACGGTCAAAGCGTGAATCTTCCCATGATCCCTCTGCAAATCCTGGAATTCCTGGAGGAAGAACATCAGTAGCTACCTGGTATGAACTTTCCCACACTAGGTCATTGATAGCTTCACGATTAATCGCTAGCGAAATGGCTCTACGTACATCTGGATTATCAAATGGTGCTTCAGTGTTGTTAATCAGGATGAAGTAAGTTCCAGCCTGTGCACCATTGATTACCTGATTACCAGGAGTTGCAGTGTAGCCACTGTTTCCTGCTACGCCGTACTGTTCTTGCATAGACATTAGCTGACCAGAGCTGATTTCAGCTAGGTCTAGGTTACCTGCTTGCCAGTCAACGAAAGCAGCGTCAACATCAGCAAAGATTCTAAAGCTAATACCATCTACATACGCTGGGTCACCGCTAAAGTAAGGGTTACGTACTGTTTCGATGTACTGACCAGGGGCCCATGGCTCCGCCATCATGAAAGGACCGTTACCAATTGGCATTTCACCAAAGGGTACATAGTCGCCATCAAAAGGAACACCGTTCTCTACCAGGTCACGAGGAACTGGCACTAGTGCGGCATGCATAACGTTTTGGATAAAGTCACCAAAAGGCTCATCTAGAGTAATTTCTAGCGTGTGGTCATCTAGTGCCACAATACCTTCTACTGTGTCTGCGTCTCCCTCTTGAACTGCATCAAAACCGCTAACAGCACCAAGCTGTGAAGCGATTGTTGAAGGATCAACATCACCTGTCATGGTATTTACCGTTTCAGGACTTACAATGCGGTTAAATGCATATACAAAGTCATCTGCTACTACTGGAGTACCATCAGCAAATCTACCTTCTGGATTCAGTTCGAAGGTAAAGACTGTTGCATCGTCATTAACGTCATAGCTAACTGCTGCCCCATACTCAATCACCGTTGGGTCTTGGTGATTTGGGTAAATTAGTGGAGTAAAGATAGCATGTACTACATGCAGTCCTTCGCTCTCACCAGTATTATAGGGGTCAATAAATTGTGGCTCATTGATCCACATTCTGAATGTTCCACCTGAACGATCTTCAACAACCGGATCATCACCGTTAACCGGATCATCTCCATCAGGGGTACAAGCAGTAAGTGCTAGGGCAAATACCGTGGCAAGTGCCAAAGCAATTACTAGTAATCTACTCTTACGCACAATTTCTCCTCTCCATGTCCTTTACGCACTGGCTTCCTTTTCCAGTACGCGTTGGACACGTCACACAAAAGCCATCCTTTAGCTT
>WQVS01000065.1 GCA_009785705.1 Coriobacteriia bacterium | reverse complement strand
GCCTGTTTTGTCACTGCAGATATAGGTAGTTGAGCCCAATGTTTCAACAGCATGTAGACGTTTCATGATGGCGTGTCGGGCAGCCATGCGCCTAACCCCCAGCGATAGGGTCACCGTCACAATAGTTGGTAAACCTTCGGGGATTGCTGCAACTGCCAATGCAACAGCGACCAGCATGGTTGCTGTTAGCATGGCTCCAAATTCAGGATTGCTGAAGAGCTCTGTGAAAGTAAGCGAAGCATCAGTCATTAGTGGCAGTCCGCCCGCAATAATGCCTTGAACAAAGATAACAGCAGCGATGATGAGAATCGCCATACCGATGTGTTTGCCCGTGCGCTCCAGTTCAAGCTGTAGTGGGGATGCGCTTTGCTCAGTACTGTCGAGCAGCGTCGCAATCTTGCCCATCTCAGTGTCTTGTCCCGTGGCAGTAACAACATAGGTACCGCGGCCTGCACTTACGGTGGTGGAGGCAAAGACCATGTTCTCCTGGTCGCCTAAGATATCATGGTCGCCCTCCAGAGGAATGGCGTTTTTTCGCACAGTTTCAGATTCACCAGTAAGGGCAGACTCCACCATGCGCAGGGCGCCTACTTCTAGCAGGCGGCCATCGGCAGGTACTGTGTTGCCAGCTTCTAGCATGACAATGTCACCCGGAACAAGTTCGCTTGACAGCAGGTGCTGCTGAACCTCATCACGCAGCACGTAGGCCATGGGTGCTGCCATCTGCTTCAGCGCATCAAGTGCTTGCTCGCTGCGATATTCCTGCACAAAACCTAGCACGCCATTGACTAGCAAGATAATGAGAATAGCAATGGCTTCGATAATTTGCCCTTGCAAAGCGGCGATGACTACTGCGGCAAACAGAATGTAGATAAGAAAGTCTTTAAACTGCCCCAGAAAGACTTTCCAGAGCGGAGTAGGGGGTTTCTCATTCAGCTTATTGGGTCCGTATTTTTCCAGGCGACGCTTGGCTTCATCGTTTGACAGCCCCGCCTGCGCATCTGTTCCCAGTTCGTGCAGTATCTCTGTATCTGTAGCCTTATACCAGCGCATTAATGTGTCCTTTTCTAAGTTTATTAATCCTAATAAGTATTTTATCTAACGCAAGATCTATTGATTTCGTTGATTAGCAGCGGAACGTTTCCTGCCAGAAAATCCTCAAGGGGAGACTGTGGTGTGCCAACAACTATTGTTTCTGCCCCAGGGAACTTCTCGCGGAAGACCGATAGTCCCTTTAAGTTTTCTATGGTGCCACTTTTGACCTCAATGCCTAGGACCTGCTCCCCCTGTTTTATGACAAAGTCAACCTCGTGATTACCGTCACGCCACCAATAGAGATCAAAGTTGTCCGCTTTACTGCGCGATAACAGATATGCGCCGACTGCGCTCTCTGCGAGACGACCAAACTTTGCAGAGTCTTCCAGCAATGTTTCTGGTGATTCTGCAGAGGCAACGACCATGAGCGCAGTGTCATAAACAGCAAGGCGAGGAGAACTTCCTTTCATCCGCAAGGTGTTTCCAGAGTACTTTTGGAGTCCCGTTAACATTCCTGCCCTTGATAGAAGCTCTAAGTAGTGCGCAATAGTTGTTGTGTTTCCCGCATCGTCAAGTTGACCTAGGAGTTTTCGGTACGATACCTCTTGCCCAGAATAGGCGCAGCCTAGTGAAAAGAGCTGTCGCAATAGTGCAGGCTTGCGGATGCTTTCAAGTGCCAGAACATCTTTAGAAAGCGTTGATTCAATGATGGAACTTTCGATATAGGACTTCCAGCGGTCAGGTTCGTGGCGTAATGGTGCCCCGCCAGGATAGCCCCCGTATAGCAAGAAGTCGTGGAAGCTATAATCAAAGGCTTCTCTGCATTCAGCGTAAGACCAATGTGTTGAGTGCAAAATCTCAAAGCGGCCCATCAGCGATTCGGATAGTCCTGACTGTAGCAATAGTGCGGATGAGCCTGTCAGCACTACACGAAGATCAATTCCACTTCGAGCATCTTCATCCCAAAGCATCTTAACAATGCTTGACCACTGTGGTACAGCTTGGATTTCGTCAAGCACGAAAATCGCAGATGGACTATCTTTGGTGATAAGGCGTCTTGCGGCAGACCATTCTTCCTGAAGCCAAGTACGTCCTGCCAGTAGGGCTTGATCACCGCTGGAAAAACGATGGGGCAAGTCAGTTTGCTTGAGGGCCTGTCCAATAGCGGTAGTTTTCCCTGTTTGCCTAGGGCCCATGACAATCTGCATAAAGCGACGGGGCTCCGTAAGCCGCGACGAGAGCGCAGAAACTAACTGGCGTTCAAACATATTGTATCCTCCGTACTGTTTCTAGAGGATATCATTTTAGCAAAAGTGCTCAATACAGTGAGCAAAAATGCTCAATATAGTGAGCAAAAGTGCATGTTGTGATGCTTTTGAGGGTTACAGTGCAGTCATGTCGCACTCTTTGCAGGTAAAAGTGCTACGAGTCTGTTTCTGCTTGGAGTTCAAAATCTAGAGTTCCGCGTTCGACGCCGTTGACTATCAGTGTGATGGAGTGGGTTCCCGGATAGTGTTTGCGTGTGCTTAAATCTTTGAAGTTATGTTTCTTTGTGTGGGTTTTTATTTCGTCTGCGCCCAGTTCAGTTTCTGATATCTGGAATACTTTTCGGCTGGCTTTGCCACTGGCTTTCACAAAGTCGATGCCATATTCTAGTCTTAGCTTTGTTGACTCTTTGGTGTGCACTGCGAACGAGAAGGATAGGTCGCCGCCCATTGCGATGGTGGGTAAATCCTGCCCAATAGACGGCGCTTCTTGCTCTTGGATGGCAGGCTGCTGTGCTGAGTCAGACCGTGTTGCACTAGCTGTTACGCCACTGGTCGCAGGGTTGCCTAGGTAAAACTCCGTAACATTCAGTGTTGCTCCATCATGGAAGCCGAACAGCGCTAGCGCATCGCGATTGCCCCGCTTCAACAGTGTTCGACAGGCATGCTTGATAATCCAGTCGGTATGGTCAGACTCCCCCTGCCAATTGCGAGCGATATCTATGACTAGTTCAGGGTGAGTTTTTGATATGTCATTTAGGTTGTTGGCGACGCTTTTGCGTACGTAGGCTGAAGGGTCATCCTTTAACTGTTCTAGAATCGGCAGGACAGGAGTGGGATCTTGCTTGAAGGCGGGGAGTGCCTGTGCCCAGGGTAGTGCTGGACGACTGCCTTCACTCGCTAATCTACGGACATGTTCGTTGTCGTGTTTTGACCATGTGTACATTTGCGCCATCATGCGATCTTCGTTGCTGATGATGAAGGGGCGCACGGCAAATTCTGCTGATGCGTGCTGAGTATAGTTTGCCATCGCAGTCATGGACAAGTCCCAATTAGCAGCATCTTGACCAAAGGATTCGACGAAGTACGGAAAGACCATGCCATACACGCCATCCCAACCAGAATAATTCTCAACGACTTGGTCAAGAATAGCCAGAGCTTCTGCATAATCTTCGGGCAGGTAAGACGCCAGAATATTGGTGACTTGTTGCCAACGTCCTTTCAGTTCGAGGTCATCCCACCCGTCTCCCATAGTAGACGCCACAAATGCATCAACAGGAAACTCTGGATATACGGACTGGAAGTCCGCGCCGAACTCACGCAGACTGGCAGCATTAAATAGATTCTTGTACGTTCCTGACATATATGGATCCTCTCGCTTTACTCGTTTGCGTAGCAGGTAAAAGCGTAAGCTCTGGATTATTGTGTCTCTCTGCTGCTATAGTTGTCTGCGGCTACATAGTATCGTATTTGCTGGAGTATGCATAAGTATTTCCCGCTTACGATGCTTGTGTTTAGTTACCATTCTAGCAGCAGAACTAATGGCATTAAGGAATTATGAATAGGGAACAGCGGACAGGAAAATCAGCGATTGCTGCACTTATTACGGTGTCTTTATGGGCATCGGCGTTTCCTGCTGTCAAATATCTGCTTGACTATTATTCGGCAGAGTCCATTATGGTGTTGCGCTTTCTTATCGCTTCTCTGGTGATACTTGCTGTTATTGCAATTAAGAAGGTGAGACTGCCCGACAAGAAGGACATTCCTCTTTTTGCGCTCGCAGGTCTCCTGGGCATATTTCTCTACTCATGGTTTTTTATCACAGGGGTTAACACCGTTCCCTCGGGGGTCAGCAGCTTTCTAATCGCGTCTGCTCCTGTGTTTGCGACCCTGTTTTCAATTTTCATTTTGAAGGAAAAAGTTAAACTACTTTCTTGGATTGGAATAATCGTCAGCTTTGGTGGTCTAGCAGTTGTAACCGCAAGTCAGATGAGTGGCTTTGTCATGAACGCCGGCGTGCTGTTTCTAGTAGGAGCAAGTATCGTCACCAGCCTATACACAATCATTCAGCGCAAGCTTACAGAGAAATACACGCCCTTTGAGGCAGCGGCCTACTCTATACTTTTTGGAACTTTGTTTACGCTAGCATTCCTGCCAGGTCTGATTAGGGAAGTGCCAAACGTTCCCCTGACCGTCAACCTCATTCCGCTCTACCTGGGGATTTTCCCTGCTGCTATTGCTTATCTCTCCTGGTCGTACGCGCTTGCGAAGGCAAGAAGCACAGCCCATGTGACGATGTTCCTTTACCTGATACCCTTTTTAGCGACCCTACTGGCCTTCTTTTGGCTGGGTGAAGGAATCGCGCTATCTGCTTTTGTCGGAGGAGTCGTAATCATCGCAGGCATGCTCATCTCAGGTTTAACAAAAAAGGAATAACAGCTAGTGCCAAGATATGTTCTTGAGCACAAAAGGTTAAATGGGAGCTTCAGTCAGTAGAAGAGATAGCCTTCCTTCCGTTCCCATTTAACCTTTTGCTGCAGCATCAAAACTAGGGCACAAGTCTGCTAGCACGCACTGCTCACACAGTGGCTTTCTCGCATCGCAAATATCGCGTCCAAAAGCGACCATGTTGTGGTTGATGTAGTACCAATCTGCATAGTCAAAGGCCTTGCACAAATCACCTTCTGCCGCTGCGGGATTCTTCGCACGGGTCAATCCCAGCCGCGTAGATATGCGATACACATGCGTGTCAATCGCGATACCTTGCGTAATGCCGAAGCTTTCTGTTAGCACAATGTTGGCAGTCTTGCGCGCCACCCCTGGCAGGCGCAACAAGTCTTCCATATTGCTAGGAATCTCCCCATCGTAATCGTCCACCACAATGCGCGCCATGCCCAGTAAGTTTCTCGCTTTTTGGCGGTAGAAGCCTAGCGAATGGACGACCTCCTCCACCTCGGCCTGTGAAGCCTCTAATAAAGTGGCAGAGTCTGGCCAGCGCCCAAACAATGTCGGCAGAACCTTGTTGACGTTCTCGTCGGTGGTTTGTGCGGACAACGCAACAGCGACCACGCATTCATAGGGATTGGTGAAGTCCAGAAATCGTTCACGAGCCTCGCCTTCTGGTACAGGGTAGGTGGCTTTCAGGCGAACCGCAACTTCACGCGCACGTGTCTGTGCAACAGGACCAATACGGCTCACTGCGCGCGGAAAAGGGAAGCCCAGTTCAGCCTCTAGTCTTTGGTGGTCTCTTTCGCCTTTGGAAGTGCGTGATTTATTTGACTTCTTGCTCATGCAGTCATTCTAGCATGGGCATATGTGCTGCAATGAGAGTGAGCATTCTTGCTTTTAACAAAAACTATCTTTGACATAAGGAGAGCCAGCCTGCTCCATAGCTTCCAATCTAAGCCAATTCCCCGCACGCCCCAAGCATTGATGGTAAAATGTAGAATATGTGTATATATTATGAATATACTTAACAGAACCAGCCCGCTTTAAACCATGCACTGAGGGGAGCATTTATGGACACGCCAACTAACGAAACGACCATTATCGAGGTCAATGATCTGGTGAAACATTTCGGAAAAGTCGAGGCTTTGCGTGGTATTACCTTCAATGTTACTCAGGGCGAAGTCTTCGGTTTTATCGGCAACAATGGTGCGGGGAAGTCGACCACTATTCGCACCTTGCTGGGCATCCTGAAGGCCACTTCAGGCAGCGCAAAAGTTTTTGGCCTTGACGCTTGGGAGGATCCTGTTACCATACATAGACGTCTGGCCTATGTCCCAGGGGACGTAAATCTTTGGGCGAATCTGACTGGTGGCGAAGTTATCGACCTCTTCATCAGTCTACGTGGTGCCAAGGCTAGTGCAAGTGACATACGTAAGCGCCGCGATGCCCTCATCAAAAAGTTCGAGCTTGACCCAACAAAGCGCTGCCGCACCTATTCAAAAGGTAATCGCCAGAAAGTCGTACTAATATCGGCCTTCGCAAGCGATGTTGAGCTATACCTACTGGATGAGCCAACCAGCGGTCTTGACCCCATTATGGGCCAGGTCTTCGAAGACTGTGTTCTTGAGAAAAAGAAGGCAGGGAAGACCTTCTTGCTGTCCAGCCATATCATGACTGAAGTACGTGACCTTGCAGACCGTGTGGCAGTTATCAGAAAGGGTTTGCTTGTTGAAGCCGGCGCGCAAACCGAAGCTGCCATCGCAGAGATGGAAGCGGAGGCGAAACGCTATGCCCAGTCAATCTCATAAGCCTTGGGCTAACTTCAGCAATAACAACACGGGCTCTCTGCGTCTAGCGAAGTTTTTTGGTAGGCGCGACTTCCTGATGTCACTGGTCTGGATGCTGGTATTGCTCATTTTTGCCACGGCAGTTCCCTGGGCCATGCAGGATGTGTACGGCTCACAAAGTACCCTACAGGCAATGATTCCTATGCTGCAAAACCCTGCCATGGTCGCCTTGGTGGGTCCCATCTTTGACACGACGTACTATAGTGTAGGTGCGCTGACGGCGGGCATGATGCTGCTGATGACGGCAACGGCAGTTGCTTTTATGAACATCTTTTTTGTCGTGCGCTATACCCGCGCCGATGAAGAGCAAGAGCGTGCAGAGATGATTCGCTCGCTTCCCGTGGGTAGGCTTGCTCCGCTTAATGGTGCGCTTATAGGGGCTTTTGTCCTTAATCTACTAGTCGTGCTGGTTAACTGGGCAGGCATTATGCTGATGAACATACCTAGCATGGACTCAAAAGGGGCCCTTCTCTACGGTGCAGCCTGTGGTGCGGTCGGTATGGTTTTTGCTGCCGTTGCCGCTGTGTGCTCACAACTTGCCAGCACTTCACGCGGTGCTCTTGCCTACAGCGGCGCCATCGTGGGCCTGATGTACCTAGTGCGCGCAGCAGGCGACATTCTTCGTGTAGACCACAGTTGGGGAGAAACTCTCTCTCGCATATCGCCCTTAGGTTTGTGCCTGCGTGTGGAGGCGTTTGTAAGTAATAGCTGGTGGCCCTTGCCTTGGCTGCTGCTTACAGCTGCGGTACTGGTCGCAGCAGCGTATGTCTTGAATGCTCGCCGTGACTTGGGGGCGGGCATTATCCCTCCAACCCCTGGACCTGCTCACGCAAGTCCGCTCTTGCGTACGAATCTGGGTCTTACTTTTACCTTGCTGCGTAATACCTTGATTGGTTGGGCGTATGTGGCGATTGCGCTGGGAGTCAGCTATGGCTCCATCATGAACTACATTGCCGATTTCGTTAAGACGACACCTTTCTTGCAGCATGCCTTAACAAATGAGCAGGGCTTTACTATGGCAGAGTCCTTTGCATCTTTGGTCATGGTGGTTCTTGCAGGTATGCTTGCTATTGTGCCTGTGATGATAGTGTTGAAGGCCTGGCGTGAGGAAGAGGATGGCCGCGCTGAGCTAGTGTTGGCTACAGCAACTTCGCGTAGCAATTTCTTCGGAAGCTACGCGGTGATTGCCCTTGTTTGCAGTATCTTGATGCCTGCGCTGGGTGCACTTGGTCTATGGGGTGCGGCAGCAGTAGTTATGACGGATCCCTTCTCTGCCAGTTTTGCCTTCAAGGGAATACTGATTTATCTGCCGGCAATCTGGCTGTTCCTGGGACTAGCAGCTCTGCTTACTGCAGTTGTCCCCAGGATTGCTGCATCTGTTAGTTGGACATACCTAGGCCTCGGGTTCTTCCTCGGATATTTCGGGCAGGTGTTTACGCAGATTCCTAGTTGGGTTGTGAAGCTATCACCCTTTGGACTCATCCCCAATATCACTCAAGCGGCAATCCCTTGGATTACGCTAGCGGTGATGACTGCACTTGCTTTTGTCATGATGATAGCCGCCTTCGTACTGTATCGCAGGCGTGATTTGAGTAGCTAACACTAGAACAGAAATACCTCAAGTAAATGATGGTAAGAACAGAGCACGTTTACCGCTGAGTTAAAAGAAGGTGGGCCGCCAAAATGAAAAATCCACTTACAATCAAAAAGATTGCAGGCATATTACTTTGTGCAATTATGCTTGCTGCAACTTTAGGAAG
>WQVS01000064.1 GCA_009785705.1 Coriobacteriia bacterium | reverse complement strand
TGGCGATGAGTGTCGAAGAGGCCTTGAACTTCTTTGAGAACATCCCCCCGATTAAGCGCAAGTTGCAAACATTATTTGATGTAGGACTAGGCTATATCCGACTAGGTCAAGCCGCAACGACTCTTTCAGGAGGAGAAGCCCAGCGCGTCAAGCTGGCAAGTGAGCTACAACGTCGTAGCACAGGTAGAACTTTCTATATTCTGGATGAGCCCACAACAGGTCTACACTTCGATGATGTGCGTCAGCTATTGCTGGTACTGGAACGCCTTGTCGACAGCGGCAATACGGTACTTATCGTCGAGCACAATTTGGACGTAATCAAGAGTGCCGACCACATCATTGATCTGGGCCCCGAAGGGGGAGAAGGCGGTGGCACCATAGTCGCTAGCGGAACCCCAGAAGAGGTGGCAAAAGTGAAGGGCTCCTACACCGGTAAATACCTAAAAGAAGTGCTGAAGTAATGAACAATCTTCGAACCTGTTATCATTTCTCACGTCCTCGCACGCAAGGCATTTGTCATTATGTGCACACTGCGGAGTGTGAGCAATGACAACAGGTTCTCAGTACAGCAAAGAGCATCATCCAGTATCTGCTATTCGCCGTTACTACATCATGGGTGTTGTGGGGGTAGGCAAATCAACTCTACGTGAACAGTTGCGAACTGCGTTGCAGGAAGGTACAGGCAAGAATCAGTCTTTCAACATTTACGAAGAGTGGCCAGAGGCCATGGCGACTGAGGTCACCCATGCCATGGAATCAATGTCACGCTGCAGCGCAGAAGAGATACAAGAATGGATTTTCAGTCAGCTGGCAGACAAAAATGAGCTAATTTCAAGCGACCAAGCAGACTTACACATAATTGACCGTAGTCCGCTGGATACTTATGCTTTTTATCCTCCACAAGAATGGGAAGGTCGTGCACAGCAACTGCTTAATGTTTTACATGAGAAGGACTCAACCCCATTGGCACCAGGGGAGCTCATCTTTCTGCATGGCAGCCCTAGGATAATCTATGAGCGCATGGATAGGGCACGCGAATACAGCGTCAATTCAATTGCCCAACAGCAGTCCTCATTCGAACTGTTAATAGATTATCTGGCAAGAGACTTCAACTACACAGTAAAGCGTATCGATGTACGAAATCAATCCCCAGAACAAGTGGCAACCAAAGCCCAAGATATCATGAGCGCCAGCAACTACAGCCCCCTAAATATGCAGAACGTAGTAGAGGTTCTAGCAGGTAAATAATTGTAATTGCATTTACGCTTTCACGAGCTAAATCACCAGTCTAAAATGAATACTCCATCCTGCTGAAGCCACATTAATTGCATTAAATATTCATAAAATAAATTCTTGAGGCTGTATTGACTTCGGGGGGGGGGGGCATAATATGCTCTATCTAAGGCATGCAAGCGTAAATTCAAATTTATAAGGGGGACTGCCAGCATGCGTTTCTTTATTGCCAATAGAGCATCATCGCATCAAACGGCATTTCATGAACCTTGGCGCTCGTTGGTGCCAGGGTGTTCAATCTGAAACACCAACAAGCGCATAGCTTCTAGAATCACTGCGGATTCTACTCAATTGTATGTCAAATTTAAGGCAAGAGGAAGGATAAATAATGAAAAGAAGTTGGATGTTTTTTATTGCATTTGCGGTAACTTTGACATTTGCGAGTGTGGCTGCTGCTATCCTTATGTCTTCATCCACTAATTTTAGTGGAACTTCAATGAGACGTACAAGTGCGATAAATCATACAAGAGTGCAGGGTTCCGGGTCCACAAGCGCTGGAAGAGGAAATTTCTTTTTGATACGAGGTAATACCGCTGCGATGCCGTTCCGAAGTACTGTTTCACAAGCTAGAAATGTAACGAACTTCAATTCAGGTATTCAAACTTATAGACAAGCACGATTTCATGCAATGGAAGCTCAGGGTCATAATGCAAGTGGAAGAGGCGTAGCAACGATTAATCGCAGGTAGTGAATGTAAATCGTGCATTATTTGCACTTATTTCTGCGGAGAGGATAATGAAAAAATATTTATTTGCGCTAAAAATTCAAGGTTTGGAGTATCTTCGCAATAGGAAACTGTCCCTCCCTTTTCTTTTTGGCACTTCAATAATACTTTCACTCTTTTTTTCTGCAATGCTTGGGGCATTTGGCGTCATTGTTTCGCCAGATGCCTTCAAGGATTCCTTGGCAGAATTGTTGCAACTCGTAAATTTGCTACTATTTATTCTTACTTCACTTCTGTCCTTTGAGTACGGCCGACGAGTTATTAATGATAAATCTATCAAGGTTCTATCTTTAAATAAGCAAACACTTAGACTGACAGTATTCTCTCTTAATGGGATAACTTTGTTGATGAGTGCGACTGTACTTGTAATTATGCTTATTGGTGTTCTTCTTTGCGCATTTTCTGCGGGTCTTGCGGCATATGAAATATCAAATATTCTGCTATATACTTTAATACATTCTGGTGCAGTGCTCTTGGTGGCTCCGCTTGTTGGTTTTACTTTGGCAATTTGCCTCAAAAATTTAATGGGCTATAGTGCACTGCTACTTATCTTCGTGTGGCTCAGTCCTTTAACGGGCGCCCTATTGAGATCTTTTCAAAATTCAGTCTTTTCCGATGGCCGAATTGCTTTTTTCTTGAAATTTTTTCAAACTTTTTTGGTAGAGCCCTTTGATGTCATTGCATTTTCTGAGAGAGCAATTCTTGACTCTGTGTATCTTTTACCCACTGAGCCCTATCGTGCTTTACTTATTTTTGTCTGGTTGCTGCCTCTATTTTTTTCTCTTTGTCTAATTGCACACAGGAAGAGAGAGTTTGCAGTGCCTGTCTTTCTTGTCACCTTCGTTATTTTTAGTGCTGCATGGGGAGCGGGTAGCAATCACGTCAATTTGCCTCGCATGACGCTTGCTCCCAATGTTAATGACATATCTGATTTAACCTTGGCATATCAAGAAGTGCACGAAATAATTCCTGATGCAAGCTCTGCCATTCCAGCTGTGGAAAATTACGCGATGGAATTTACGGTTCGAAACAGACTGAGTGCCGAGGTTACTGTAGTCCTGACTGAACCGATCAGTAATCATCCTTATTTTACCTTGTATAGAGGATTTCGCATTAATGGAATTGCTGATGAATTTGGGAACGAATTGGGCTTTAGGCAGGAGGGTGATTTTGTTATCATAGACTCTGAGAACAATAGTGCCAAAGCACTTCACTTTAGTTACAGTGGCTCAGGGGGTGGGCACTACTCGAATTCACAAGGGATTTTTCTGACCAGCGCTTTCCCTTACTATCCTTGGCCCGGCAAACAGCACTATCAAATTGACAGGAGGTTCAATTTTCGACGTGGTGAAGTATGGAATATTGAGGTAAAGGTGAATGCGCCTTTTGATGAGGTGCTTACACCAACAGGGCAAAATGTTGCGAATACGAATGAATTTGTGACTATTCCATCAAGCTCCCTTACCCTCATGGCAGGACAGATAAGCTACATTGGTGACGATGCTACATTCAGAATTTTTGGAGGGGAAAGATATCTAGAGTGGCAGATTGAGCATTTAGATGAGAGGGCTAGGCATGAGATTGTAGAGCGTGCACAAGATTTGCGTCAAAGGTTTGGCTTAGAGGGAGATGTTACGGACGATCCCTTTTCTATTGTTAAAGTGCCAACTTTTCCTCGATTTTCTAATTTATACAATATTCCTGTAAGTCAAGATTTCTATGTCCTTAGTTCTGATATAGCTGGGACAGATGAAGATAGAATTGTTGCGTGGATGGCATTGCGCGGGATAGAGCAAAGCGAAGAGTCGAGATACATTTTCGCTGCAACCTTATCGTATCTAAGCGATCCGTCATGGTATGACAATTCAGAGGCCAATCTATTTTCTCCTGATAGCCCGTATTCTATTCCTTTTGTGATTGCCGACGCAATAGGTAGAGAGGGTGGAGATGTGATATTTGGAGCACTTGGCGATTTCTTTATGCAACAAGGAGACACTTTGACCTCTGAGGACATGCTGAAGTTTATGAGAGGAAAATAGCATGATTATTGCTTCACTGACGAAAAGGTACAGAAAAACGTTAGCTTTGTCGGAAGTTTCTTTTAAATTGTCTTCTGGTTGCGTTGCACTGCTAGGGCCAAATGGAGCTGGCAAAACCACACTCATTAATTGCATCGCTGGTCTTGAGCAGCCCACTTCTGGAGCCATCAAATTGCCACAAAAAAATTTGAATTTGGGATATTTGCCCCAACAATTTAACCTCATGCCTCATCTTAGTATTTTTGAAGCTTTGTCATACTTAGCTGTGTTGGGTAACCTTGATGCTATGTCACTTGCCAAGGAAATTGATCGGGTAATAGAGCTTGCCAATTTGTCAGATTATAGAGACTTGCGAGTAGGTGAGCTGTCAGGAGGGGTATTAAGACGACTTGGAATTGCTCAAGCTCTACTTGGATCTCCTGAAATGCTTTTGCTTGATGAGCCCTCTGTAGGACTTGATATCCAAGAGCGCGGTAACTTGAAGTCAGTGCTTGCGCGTGCAACAGGCTCCAATGCCATGATTATCTCGACTCACATTGTTGATGACATTAAGGGGCTTTGTGATCGCATTTTGGTACTTAATAGGGGAAGGCTATGCTTTGATGGAGACCCCGTTACTCTGACCGCTTTTGCCAAGGGGCGCGTATGCATCTCGTCCGATAGATCGCCACGTACACGAGGTGGTATCGTTTCTACCTCCTTTTTTGTAGAGGACATCCAAGTTTCTCGATACGTTATGCCTGACAAAGATCTGGCATACACAACCGAGCCCACTCTTGAAGAGGGTTATCTCGCCTTGCTGCACAACTTTGGTGATTAGAGGTCATTTGTATATGTATCCTCGTACTTTCGCTTTGCTGCACAAAGAGATTAAGCAGTCGCTCACTGCTATACTTGCGGCACTAATTTTGTCACTTGCTGCGCCTGCAGCATTTATTGCGATGAGCCTATCGCAAGACCCTGATATATATTCAGAAGCTTTTGAAGTTTTTTCACAAATTTGCCTAGTACTGCCACCCGTCATTTCCTGTCTTTGGGCAACGGCACTTTTCAGTGGGATTTATGAAATTTCTGCACGAGTACTTCTTGTCTGGGAGAGACGCTTTCTCACGAGAGCCGCTGCAAGATTTTTGTTCATGCAGGTAGTTACTCTAGTGATCGGTCTAGTAGCTCTGTACTTTTCAGAAGTTCAGAATTACAGTAAAGCAATGGACTTACTCTTGCTTTCAGGTCTTACTTCTTTTGTATTTTTTCTTGTAATTGCGCTTTGCGCTAAGCTTTTTAGAACTTTTTTTCCAGGGATATTAATCACCATCTTTGCAATGATAATTGCTTACGGTGATTACCTTGGCTGGATTCAGCTCCCCAATTGGTGGATTTTGGTTCACGGTGAGAGGAGTTTTGCAACACAACTATTACTGGTTGTATTCTCGTTTGTAGGCTTTTATCTGCTTCTCTTTATTTGTGAAAAACCTTCAGCCTTTTTGCAAAGTCTGCAAAAGGTGTCTGCTCTGCACGTAGTCACCTTTCAAGTTGGGACGGTAAGCATGGATTTCTTCAATAGAATTTGGGCAAGCCTAACAAGAAATGTGGGTAGAAATTTACTAATACTATTCGTACTTTTTGCCCTAGGCATTGTTGTTTCGGGAGCAATTTCAGTGCATCAAGCCACCTCTGTTGTTCGTGCAAATTTACTACAGGAGTTCTCTCCAGTAGTCACTGTTGAGTTAGATCAAGAAGCTCTAGAGGCAGAACTCAGGCAGACAGGACAATGGCCAGAGCCAAGCGATATTTCTTTAGAAGTCCTTTTAGAGATTGCTAATCTTCCTCAAGTAAGAAACTACGATATTTCTATTTACTCTCATTTGCTTTCAGCGGAGCTAGAAAGATATTATAGCAATGAAGAAGTGCACCAACTTCAAAGTTTAGGTAGATGGCAGGCTTTTGCTTTGAGGGGTATTCATGGTTCAAAGCTTGTTGACATTGAAGAGGGCATCATTGAAATTGTTGCAGGCAGATCCTTCAGTGAGGATGAAGCAGTGGCACTGAGCTATGTCGCCCTGATATCAGAAGAGGTCGCAAAGCTTAACCATTTGCATATTGGATCAAATTTCAGCATGAATGACATTATTTGGGATACGCGAAACTCAGATCCCTTTGTCCCTTTCCGTTTCCTTGAAGATGACATCTATACGCAGCGTTCCTATGACTTTGAAGTTATAGGTATCTTTAGGTCTGTAGCTCAGTTCCATACAGGAGACAGCTTAATCGACGACTCGCTTAAGCATGAACATATAAATCAGATATATGTGCCCAGTGCTGTTGCTGTTGCTGTGCACATGTACCAAATGGAATATGCAGCATATCTTGATCTAGGCGAAGAGTGGACCTTAGAAGATTTAGGGGGCACATTGTCATTCCAAAATGTTTTTGTGCTCACTTGCCCACAAGACATTGAGAGTTTCAGAGAAGATGTTCTAGTTATTCTGCCTGCCTATTGGACAGTATCTGACTTGAGTTGTTCAATGGCGGGTACTGCTGCAGTGGAAAATATTGGAGATATTGCAGCTGTTGTTCTTTGGCTTGCCGCTGTGGCATCGATCCTTATTCTTTCCCTATTTATTACCTTGCTCATGCGAGAACGCAGGCAGGAGATAGGTATCTACCTTGCACTAGGAGAGAAAAAGAGAAAGATCGTTGCTCAACTGACCTTTGAAGTTTTAGCAATAGCACTTATTGCTGCGGTACTCTCGCTTACTACAGGTAATATGCTTGCACTTAAGCTCTCAGAAACCATAATTCGAAGTGAGATGACAGCAGCGCAAAGAGCAGATAGTCAAGCAATCGCCTTTACCAATCTTGATATGATGGGACATGGCATTGGTGAGGTTTCCTCAGAGGAGATATTGGCACACTATGATACGTCTCTTGATGTGGACAGTGTAGTGAATTTCTTAGCCTTTGGTGCCGCCATTATAGTTGTCGTTACTGTTACTTCAACGCTCTATGTGGTGATGCGCTTCGCACCACGAGAAATTGTGCTCTAGCACAAAGGGAAACTGTCTGTAAGCATGAAGTATAACAAAGAGTAGCTATAGCTAGAGCATTAGCTACAAATGTAGATCTCATACTAGCTGATGAACCTACAGGAAGCTTAAACGAAGAGATGGAAATAGAACTTATAGATATTTTTAAGAAACTTGCACGTGAACACAACAAGTGTGTAATAGTAGTAACACACTCTACTGTTATTGCAAATCAATCAGATGTTAGCTATAGGCTATATAAGGGAAAGTTGAGTTTAGAGAATAGGTGCTCTTAAAGACTTAGAGGCAACGATAAGCCTAAGCTATAATTTTAGCCATGGATACCCTTTCTCACATTATTGAACAGTTGAAGCACGTTCCTGTTTCGCCAGGGGTTTATTTGTGGAAGGGTGCTGATGGAAGCACGCTCTATGTAGGCAAGTCTAAAGAACTGCGCAAGCGTATGCGCCAATATATCAGCGGTCATGATGGACGTGAGTGGATTGATCGCATGATGACAGAGGTTGCCAGCTTCGACTACGTGGTGACTAGTTCAGAGGTGGAAGCCTTGATGATGGAGATAACTCTTATCAAGCAGTTTTCCCCGCCCTATAATGTTACCTTTCGTGATAATAAGACCTATCCCTATATTGCCTTAACGCTGGAGGATATTTACCCATCCATCAAGTATACTCGTGAGAAAAAGCGTGCAGGGACGCGTTACTTTGGACCTTATGTTGATGCGCGCGGCGCTCGTGAAACGGTTGATACTTTGCGTAGGGTCATTCCCTTATGTCGGAGCACCTGTCCAGAGTATAGACGTGTACGCAGAAATGGCTTTATAAAGCCCGTACCGAGGCCTTGCTTTGACTCACAGTTGGGCTATGGTCCAGGCGTATGCAGCCTCAGCATTAGTCCAGAGGACTATGCGGGTCATGTCAAAGACACTATCTCGCTGCTCGAGGGGAATAGTCTTGCCCTAGAGCGTGACTTGCAGCAGCAGATGGAATCAGCAGCTACTGACCTTAATTATGAACTTGCTGCCCGTATGCGCAATCGTCTGGAAGGGCTGCAGAGCATCAAGAAGCGCCAAGCCGTTGTGTCAGACAGTAAGGCGTCCTACGATGTTTTAGGTTTTGTGCGTGAAGAGACTATTGCTGCAGCCTATGTTCTTATAGTGCGCGAAGGAAAGGTGCTCTATGGCAATGACTTTATTTTGGATAAAGGACTTGATGTAAATTTCGAAGACCTTATTTCAAGCTTTATTGGTCGCTACTATAATGACGCAGGTCAGATTCCTGCTGAAATTATCTGC
>WQVS01000063.1 GCA_009785705.1 Coriobacteriia bacterium | reverse complement strand
CGGGCGTCTTGCCTACATGATTGCTCAGGTCATAGCATTTACGGGTGCACCTATGACCGTTTTCGGTCTCTGCAAAGATAAGCTGGCACTTTTCGAGCCCTTCGCAACAGAAGCGCGACTAATCAGGCAGTCCGCTAAGCAGCTCAGCGATGACAATGCGGCGGAGGCAGACCCATCAGAAGAAAAGCCACATCTTGACGCTTCAGACATCCACGGATTCGAAGTCGTTATAGATGCAACAGGACATCCTTCAGGTCTAGCAACAGCACTAGAACTAACTAGGTCAGGGGGGCTCCTCATCATGAAGTCAACCTACGCTTCGAATGTCGAGATTAACATGAGCGAAGTAGTAGTGCGTGAAATCACTATTCGGGGTAGCCGCTGTGGACCTTTTGCTCCTGCACTGCGCTATCTTGACCGCAAAATGATACACATACCCTCTATTGAAGTCTTCAATCCGGCAGATTTTGAGGCGGCCTTTAGCTCACAGGCCTTCAAGGTAGTGCTAGACTTTACTTAGCTCGGATTGTATGCCTGAAAGCATGATGGGGACAGCATCTGCAGAAGGCAGCAAAAAGTACTGTATGAAATCGTACCAACAACAGAAAAGGAAAGAACATGAAAAAGAATCGTCCATCAATTCGTCCAATTATTCTCACTCTTGTACTGGGCTTACTTTGCCTGGCCATGGCTGGCAGCTTGCTAGGCTGTTCAGTTGAAGAAGGTGACGTAGGCAATGTCATTGACCGCGCCCTTTGGGACATGCGCGGATATCCTAGTCAGCAAGAAATTCTAGACCACCTGCAAGAAAAATACGGTGAAGACTTTGAACTCGTCAGCCTAAATCCAGGCGCACGCTTTTTCCAAGGGATTGCCTTCCCAAGAAGCAATCCAGAACTTCACTTTTCATTAGAGATGCACGATGAAGATGGTAATCCTGCGCCTATCGAAGACATGCGCGATGACTTTCAGGCACGGCTAGCAGAACAATACATTCACGACAAGCTCCTGCCTCTATTCCAGCAGCAATTTGGCACAGCAGAAATTGCCAATCTTAGGATAGAGGTAGCGCTATACGAAAGAACATCAGACACTAGGTTCCCCGTAGATTTTGAATGGTTGCCTGATGATGGTCTGGACGCACTAGCTGCAGAAGAGGAGGTTATTGCTTCAGCAAGCGTAAATCTCATGCTGGAATCAGCTTCAAGTCTGGACACAGTAAACCTGGAACAACTGACAGAACTTATTGTAGTTGACGCTGAAATTCCCTTAAACGGTGACTTAAACGTGCGAGCAGCAGACCAAGAACCCATCGATGCTCTGCACATAAGTTGGGCAGTAGAGGATGGCCAAATAAGAGAGCTCAATCCTTAGTGTAAACAGTCTTCTGATGTCTAGTAGACAGCGGGGGAGTCGGGCACTTGGTGTGTGCAAATAGCGACACCTGAGGACGTTCCAATTCTGGTAGCCCCTGCGTCAATCATGGCTACAGCTGTCTTGTAGTCGCGAACTCCACCTGACGCCTTTACGCCCATAGGCTGCCTTCGGCTACCCTGCACTTCGCTCGCCAGAGCATTCGCAAGCGATGCTCGCTCACTACGCTTGTGCTCCCCAGTACTCGATGCGCCACGTCTATGGTTATGCATTAGAGTAACTGCATGAATGCTTGCGCCTGTCTTGCCGTCTTCGGTCATGCCGGGCAGCAGCATTCCTGTTGAAGTTTTAACGAAGTCTGCACCAAATTCCCAGCAGAGCTGGCAGGCACGAACGATTTCTTCATCGCTTAACAGTGCTGTCTCTAAGATGACCTTTAGAATAGCCCCTGCTGCATGTGCAGTGTCAGCTAGTGGGGCAATATCATCACGTAATAATTCAATATCATTAGCCTGCAAAGCTGCAACATTAATGACGGTATCCAGTTCTTGTGCACCATTGGCCAGCGCCAACTCAGCTTCTGCCAGCTTAACGCTAGCAGCATGGGCACCTGTAGGAAAGCCAATCACCGTACAAACTTTAACTTCACTGTCTCGCAGCAAATCAGCAGCCAACTTAACCCAAAGAGGACTCACGCAAACAGCAGCAAATCCATATTCAACAGCTTCAGCACAAAGCAGTCGAATATCGCTCTCTTTTGCATTAAGTGCCAGATTAGTATGGTCAATATATTTAGCTAAATCCATAAATTTTCTTCTCCTATAAACCTAATAAGTTATAAACCCATAAGCAGTCAGAACTTAAATGGGGGCGGAAGGAAGGCTATCTCTACTACTGACTGAAGCCCTTATTTAAGTTCTGGCGAATAATATCTGCTGCCAACAACTAATAGTGCAGACAGTAGTCACCTAAAGTGTGCTCAGCGCTTGCTCTTGTCATACACTTCGCCCAAAGCTCGTGGCATCCGATTCTTCTTTCCAAATAGTGCTAACAATAGCAGAGTCACTATAAAGGGTGCGGTCATCGCTAAATCAATCACTGCTGCACTGGCATCAAAGACGGGCAGTAGCTGGAAGGCAGCACTACGCGTTAGGCCAAAAATCAAGCAGGCGGCAAAAGTAGGAACAATCTTCCAGTTTCCGAAAATCAAAGCTGCAATAGCTAAGAATCCATAACCCATATAGATTGCCGGTGAAAAGTCAGTCGATATCGAATAGGCAAAACTCATGCCACCGATACCCGCCAAAGCACCCGATATAACAACTGCCCAGAAGCGCACACGCGCAACATTAATTCCTGCTGCATCTAAGGCATGTGGATTATCTCCAGCGGCTCGGACATGTAGCCCAAATCTTGTTTTATACAGCAAGTACCAGAAGAAAGCTGCGACCAGTAAAATGATAAACATAAAGGGATATACGCGCGTAAAGGCGGCTCCCAGAATGGGAATCTCCATCAAGAAAGGAATGTCCCATCTAGGTGAAGTCTGAAGAGTGAAGCGCTCTGATGCTGCCCCAAAGAAGTTTGCATTAATGGTTGAAGTCAAAAAGCCCGTAAGTGCAACCGACAAGATATTAATCACAACACCACTAATGACCTGATTAGCCATGAATTTGATACAAAGGGTAGCGTGGATAACAGCAAATAGTGCTCCACCTAAAGCTGCAAAAAGGAAGCTTAGGTACATAGGCAAATCAGAGTTAACGGCAAACAGCCCTATGGTTGAGGCAACAAAAAGCGCACCAACAAAGGCTCCAAAACCAAGCAACCCCTCCAACGCCAGGTTTACGACACCACTGCGCTCAGAATAGATTCCTCCGATGGCAATAATCAAAAGGGGCAGAGCAAAGCTCAGTCCATCTACCAGGATGGCAGCATAGTTCACGTCAAGGATACTCATTTGCCATCACCCCCTCTCAACTCTGCATTATCTGCAGATTGAAGTGCCTCTACTTCTGTCTCTGCCGCTACTTCGTTCTCACGCTTGCTAACTTTAGAAGCGACACATGCCGAAGAGTCGCCAGAGCTGTCGGCATCGCTTTCTGCCATATTGCGCTTCTTCACATCAATCCATGCACGTAGGTAACCGCCGCAGGCAGTGAACAGCAATATCATGCCTGTAATCAGCGCTGCGATTTCTTGGCGGACACCAACGATAGAGCTCATGTAAACAGCTCCACTGCTCAAGGTTGCAATAAGCGTTGCAGCTAAGACGGCACCCAGGGGATGAACATTGCCTAAAAAGGCCACAGCAATCGAGTCAAAGCCCACACCCGCAAGCTTATCAGGGGCTACGGAAGGTACGCTTGCTAAATAGTGCGTGACCCCCGCAAGCCCTCCCATAGCCCCTGATAAGGCCATAGCGCTAACTACGGTGCGACCAATCTTAATGCCGGCATACTCGGCAGCCTTCGGACTCTTGCCCACAGCAGTCATTTCAAAGCCTTGTTTAGTTTTAGTTAGGAAGAACCATAAGATGAAAGCAGCGATAATCGCCAGTAAAAACCCTACAGGAAGGCGGGCACTCACTTCACCTATCTGAATAGGCTCTGTCAAAAGGCGTGCTTCAGCACTGGCAGCACGCGCATTACGTGAGACATCGTCAAGGTAGTAAGACTTGATAAAGTAACTCACAACTAAGATGAAGATATTGTTTAGCATGATTGACGACACAACTTCATGAATGTTAAAGCGATACTTCATAAAGCCAATCAGTGCCCCAGCAAGGGCACCTACGGCAATCCCGATTAATAACACTAAAGGGCGCGCAACTAAAGCGCTCATGTCACTATAGCCAACAAGCACTGTTGCAGCAAAACCTGCCAGAACCATCTGTCCAGCAATACCGATATTAAAGAGTCCTGCACGCATCGCCACAACAAAACCCAAAGCTCCAAACAGTAGGGGAGTCAGCGTAGTAGCAAGATTCACCAAATCAGTAAGTTGAGACTGACCACCACCATAATTCACCTTTGGTAACCAGCCTGCACCAGCAAGCAAGCTTCTAAATACTTCAAGAGGACTGCTGCCAAAAGAAAGAATCACTACAGAGATTGTCGCCAACGATAGAAAAATAGCTAACAAAGGGATGACCAGCGACTGCCACTTATGGGCGCTCAAACCCTTAACAAGCACCCGCGTTGCGCTATCTAATGCATTGTTTAGCTCACTGAGGAGGTTACGCCCCTCATGCTCGCCACGCTTGCGCTTCTGCTCACTTTCTTCCTGCAGCCTTCGAAGCTCCCTCTCTTCGGGCGACAGCTTAGACTTTTTATTCATCGTCAGTCACCCCCATCATGTATTCGCCCACCTTATTAGTGCTTAGTTCCGATGCAGGTGCCACCTTAAGCATTTGCCCTGCATACATAACACCAATGGTGTCAGCTAAATCCATGACCTCATCTAGCTCTAGCGATATCAAAAGAACGGCCTTTCCTTTATCGCGCTCGTCTAAAATGCGCTCGCGGATAGCCATGATTGCGCCAATATCGAGTCCACGCGTAGGCTGTACAAAGATGAGCAAGTCAGCATCCTGGTCTATCTCTCGTCCAACGATAGCTTTTTGCTGGTTTCCTCCACTCATTTCACGAACCGTAGTCTTAGCACCGCGTGCACAGCGAATATCAAAGCCGTCAATTAGCTCATTGGCATGTTCGCTAAAAGCCTGAGGTTTAAGCAATGAGGTCTTGCAGTAGGGGGCTTGATAATAAGACTTCAAGGCAAGATTTTGATCCAGAGGGAAATCCAATATAAGGCCAACAGATTGACGGTCTTCAGGGATGTAGGCAATACCTGATTCGCTGCGCTTGCGTACATTCAGCTTCGCTAAGTCCTGACCGCGCAGCTTAACCTTGCCACCTTTTGCCTTAATAAGTCCTGCAACGGCATCGGCAAGCTCTGTTTGTCCGCTGCCTGACACTCCTGCCACAGCAAAGATTTCTCCTGCGTGAACATCAAAGCTAACGTCATTAACTCTGGGAAAGCCTGTGCCATCTTCAACACGCAGATTCTGCACTTCTAACACGGTCTCACCTACAGTCTTGGCAGGTCGCTTTGCACTGAAGTCGATATCACGCCCCACCATTTTGGCCGCCATCTCACGGGGATTAGTATCTTCAATCTTGCTAACATCAACCAACTTACCGCGTACTAAGATTGCACAGCGGTCACAGACCTCCATAACTTCATCTAGTTTATGCGTGATGAAAATAATGGTCTTACCTTGGTCGCGTAGGTTCTTGATAACCTTAAGCAGACTTTCGATTTCCTGCGGTGTAAGCATTGCAGTGGGCTCATCAAAAATCAGCAATTCTGCATCGCGGTACAGCATTTTCAAGATTTCAACGCGCTGTTGGGTTGAGACACCTAAGTCACTAATAATCGCACGTGGGTCAACTTCAAGACCGTAGTCCTGTGACAGATTTTCAATGTGCGCTTCAGCACTCTTAATATCTACGTAGGGAAAGATTCCCAAAGCGCGCTTCTTTGGCTCATCACCTAGAATAATATTTTCAGTAACACTGTAGTTGCTGATTAGCTTAAAGTGTTGGTGTACCATCCCGATATCTAGGGCTACTGCTTCATTGGGAGAATCGATTTGTACCTCTTCTCCACGGATGAAAATTTGCCCCTCATCTGGTTGATACAACCCAAAAATCATAGAGGCAAGGGTAGATTTGCCAGCCCCATTTTCTCCCAGAAGGGCATAAATTTCACCCTTGCGAATTTCTAGGTTTATTTCATCACAGGCAACAATGCCTGGGAATCGCTTAGTGACACCTTTTACTTCTAGAAGTATTTCGTGTTGCTGTTCTTTTTTTGGCACAGATATTGCTCCCCCTACAAACTGGCTCAAGCTAGCGAATTTACAACGGTAACACTCAGTAATGGGTGTCAATAACCAGCTAGCAAAAAGGCGGCGCTCCCACCTTGGGGAACACCGCCTTCATTTTAGCATTTCTGAGACTCTTTCTAGGGTTACTCTTGTATAAATCTAGCTCACAAGCAGTAAACCTTTCTCAGGTATTTCTTTCAGGTACTTCAGTAGTGACTATAGTCCTGGGAAGTCGTCTGAACCAAATTCGCTGAATGTCCATGCTGGCTCAATGTCGCCTGCTTCTACTGCTGCGAGAGCATCATACATAGCAGCGATAGTGTCTGCATCTAGCTGTTGGCGGCCGTCAGCAGAAACGAATCCTGTCGATCCTGTGTCAGCTTGCAGTACGTTGTTTCCACCAACAAAGTTACCATCAGCAATAAGTTCTAGCTGGCGAGTTACGTTGATGTCCATAACTTTAAGTACGCTTGTTAGTACGATGTTGCGGTCGCCATCTTCACCTAGGTGCCATTGGTCAACGTCGCAACCAATAACTAGAACGCCGTCTGCTTCTTTAGCAGCGGTGAAAACACCATTACCTGAACCACCAGCAGCTACAAAGATGATGTCTGCACCTTCAGCGATAAGGGCATCACCAATTTGCTTGCCTGTTGCTGGGTCATTGAACGTACCTACATAGTTGCCATCTAGATCATCGCTACCAGCAAAAGCGCTTAGGTTAACGATTTCAGCATCAGTATCTAGGTTAGCGTTAGCAAAGTTTACGCCACTTTCAAAACCTAGGTGATAGTTGATTACTGGAGGAATTGCTCCACCACCAACAAAGGCTACTTTACCTGTTTCAGTTTCTAGTGCAGCAGCGATTCCTGCGAAGAAGCCACTTTCTTGCTCTGCAAATTGCATCGCATAAACGTTAGGTAGGTCAACGTTACGTGGGCTGTCTGGGTCATCTTCGTCGAAGTCTGGGTTTGCAGGGAATGCGTCTACCAATACGAAGAAGGTATCAGGGTTGTTCTGAGCAACCTCTGTGATAGGTGCAAACTGGAATCCAGGAAGCAAAACTACGTCATAGTTTCCAACGATTTGCTCTACCGCAGCAACAGCGTTGTCCATATCTGGCTCAACAATGCTGTTTAGCGTGGCATTTTCGTTTAGCGCACGGAAAGCCTGTGCACCTTCGTAAACGTTCTGGTTGAACGATCCATCATCTACACCAGATGGGCTACTAACTACAACGATTCTTAGTGGGTCTCCAGTAACATCTGCTATCGCATCATCAACGATTTCCTCTGCAGTTTCGCCGTTGCAGGCCACAAGTCCCATGCTTAGGACTAGTGCAAATGCAATAAGCAGCACTTTCTTCCAGTTCATACGGGTCCTCCTTCGCATATAATGCGTATCGAGTCAGCACCAGACCTTTTCTGGCGCTTATTTCCATGCTTCGAATTGTAACGTAACGGTGACGGAGACGCTATACCTCAGGCCACCAAGAATTTGCAGCAGCCTCACGCGCGATTGTGGTCGAAGGGCCATGTCCTGGGTAGACCTTGGTAGATGGATCTAGCTCTCGTGCTATACGTTCTAGAGAGCGCTCCATGTCCTCTTGACTACCACCCAGCAAATCCGTGCGCCCGTAGTTGCGGGCGAATAAGGTATCGCCACTAAAGTAGTGCACCTGCCCAGTATCGGGGTCAGTAATCACGTAGCCCGTACTGCCTGCAGTATGTCCTGGGGTAAGCATGACCTTAACCCTTAGACCAGCAAGTTCTAGCACATCTCCGTCAGCAACCTTAAAGTCAACAATAGGAACTTCAGTCTCAATGTCAGGATAGCGCTCGCGAATGTCATCGATGATTTCGTGAATCATGGAAAACTCTGCATCAGACATATAGAGGAAAGACGCACTTTCATCAGTCACGTCATTTGCTGCATCAATATGGTCATAGTGCCCATGAGTCAGCAAAACACCAGCCACAGGGCGCCCATCAATCGCGTCCAAAATTGTATCGGCTTCTCCACCAGGGTCAATAACGATAAGGGGCGGAGTCTGACCAGCTTTCTCAGGAATACCCTCAATCAGCCAGACATTAGTGGGATAAGCAATGTCCCTAACCTTCACGCGACTAATATTCATTATGCTTGCTCCTTGTTTGTGT
>WQVS01000062.1 GCA_009785705.1 Coriobacteriia bacterium | reverse complement strand
ACCCAAGCGATACATGGTGACATAAGTTGCTCCCGCCACAAAGGCGACAAAGATAAGAGTCAAAATGAGTGAGCGAAAGAATTTCTTCATGTGTCTAGTATACAATTCTCATTTTTACCATTTACTAAGAATGTTTCTGACGTTCAGAATCAAGAAGCCCTGATTTTTTGGAATGGCAAGCGTAGTCAGCTACGTGTCCATTTCAAAAAATCTGAGCGACACCGAGTCTGGACGTCAGAAACATTCTTAGAGCCAGAAATTGATTAGCAAAACTATAAACCCTACAAACAACACCACCGACAAAGCCGTCCAAAGGCGTTCGCGCTTTAGGAAGTCATCAAACATTTCTTGAGTTACTTCTGGCTGCTTAGAGATTGCTGATTTGCTCCAGGCAAGACCGTAGCCGCGCTTGCCGTAGAAATACATGAAATAGATAGTCCCAAGCAAAATACTTACTGTAATCGCCCACACGATAATACGCAGCACCAGAGTAGCCTCATCTGGCAAGGCAAGCGCGTTCTGAAAAATATTACGCGCAAAAATGATGATGGGTAGAACTATCGCACCTGAGAGCGCACCATGAATAGGTCCCCAAACAGGTGGCATGAGGGCTGCCCCCCAATTGAACTTTGGCAACTGAAAAGGAATTTTTCCTTCTGCATCAAGAGGCACTAATCCAGAGATTCGGCTCGCTTCATGTTCGCCTTCTGAGCAACTTGCATCTGCCTTGCGGGGAACTATCTTGTTGCAGATAGAACAATACCCTGCCGTCTCCTCTGCGCGATAGTTAGTCTGAACCTCTTCTGGTCCCTGATCTATCATGGCGTTTAGCACGACTTCTTCACCTTTTCATCCCCTAGCGCAGCTCTAATCGCAGCAAGAAGAACATCTACTTCATCTTCTGTGGTATCCCAAGAGGTCACCCAGCGCACGATGTCGGTATCGCCTGCTCCTGCCTCCCATGTGTAGAAGTGAAATTCTTCCTGCAGGGGATTAATAATCTCTTTTGGTAGATGAGCAAACACCTCATTAGCTAAGCCAACTTCATCCACAAAAGCTACATCGCAAGTTTCTGGTAGACCATCAGCCAGCCTTTTTGCCATGAGATTTGCTTGACGGGCGCACTCCAACCAAAGTTCACCCTCATACATTGCGCAGAACTGCGCAGCTTGAAAGCGCATCTTAGAACCCAGCATGCTCGAGGCCTTGCAAAGCATAAAGCTGCCAGCCTTAACAACCTCTGCAGCCTCACCAAACCACAGTGCTGCATCACCATACATCATGCCATTTTTCGTGCCACCTAGGCTGAGTGCATCCACACCTGCCTCGCTAGTCAAGGCTGCAAGCGACACGCCCTGTGCAGCTGCCGCATTAGCAAGACGTGCACCATCAACATGTAGATACATGCCCTTTGAATGAGCATAGTCTGCCAAAGCTTTCGTCTCTTCGGGGGAATAAAGTGTACCCAGTTCTGCAACATTACTAATCGACACTACCTTGGGTTGACGCGCGTGCTCAAAGCCTTGCAAATGCTCAACTGCGGGAGCAATTGCTTCTACGGTTAGTTTGCCATTGTCAGTATCGATAGGTATAACCTTGATGCCTGCTACCCTTTCTGGAGCACCACATTCATCTGTGTTAATGTGAGCCATCTTTGCTGCGATGACACCATCCCAGGGCTTCATCAGTGCTGAGAGGCAGAGGATATTTGCTGAAGTTCCATTAAAGAGAAGCCTTGCATGAGTGTCTGCGCCAAATTGTGCCTGCAGCGCCGCTAGCGCCCTGTCCGTATAGGGGTCATCCCCATATGAGGGCACATGTTGAATATTTGCCTGAATTAGGGCCTCAAAAACAGCGGGGTGAGCGCCTGCATAATTGTCAGAAGCAAATGACTTCATGGGTGTTACTCACTCGCCTTCTTTTTTGTCGTACTCTTTGTAGCCTTTTTTGCAGGGGCCTTCTTAGCTGCAGTTTTAGTTGTCGCCTTTTTCGCTGTGGTTTTCTTTGTGCCTGTTTTTTTGGCAGCAGTCTTTTTAGTAGCCTTCTTTGCAGCACCACGACGCTTTTTCTCAGGTGCCTTTTCAATCATTTCTTTGGCTTGCTCTTCAGTGACGGTCGTTGGGTCAATGTCCTTTGGGATGGTGACATTCTTTTTGCCGTCAGTTACATAAGGGCCATAGCGACCCTTGAGCACCTTGATGCCATTGTCAAAGATGGCAATGTTTTTCTCTGCCTCTGCCTTGAGCTTTTCTGCATACAACTCTAGAGCCCGATCTAGTCCAATAGTGAAAGGGTCATCAGGGGCCTTTATGCTGGCATATAACTTTCCAACCTGCACGTAAGGACCAAAGCGGCCGATATTTGCCTTGATATCTTGTCCGTCTTCGGTCTGTCCAATCAGGCGAGGCAGCTTAAACATTTCCAGCGCAGCTTCTAAGCTTACGGTATCAATAGTTGTGCCTTCAGGCAGGTTCGCAAAGCGAGGCTTTTCTTCGTCCTCTGCATCCCCCATTTGCAGCATAGGTCCAAAACGACCAATCCTTGCACTGATAGGCTTCCCACTTTTTGGGTCAGTACCAATCTCACGTGCCTTGCTAACAGCTTTTCTATCAATAGAGTCAGATGACTCAATCAATTTGTGGAAGGGCCCATAAAAGTCTTGTAGCATCTTTTGTGGGTCAAGTTTCCCATGCTCGATGCTGTCGAGGCTTTCTTCCGTATGTGCCGTAAAATCATAGTCAACAATGTCACTGAAGTAGTCCAGCAAGAAGTCGGATAGCACTTCGCCAATAGCATTAGGAACCAGGCGACCTTTGTCTGAACCTGTTCGTTCTACAAGAACCTCACGAGCAACTTCTGTCGCACCAGCAGACAAGGTCAGCTCTACAGCAGGGCGCTCTACACCCAATCCTTCGCCTACATTAACGTAGCCACGCGACTTAATGGTGTCAAGAATAGTTGCGTAGGTAGACGGGCGTCCAATACCTAGGTCTTCTAGTTTTTTGACAAGGCTGCCTTCTGTGTAGCGTCCCGGTGCTTTTGAGAAAGTCTGCTTAGCACGAACCATGACGGCAGCCAACTTATCTCCTGCAGCCATGCGGGGTAGATACTTGCCCTCTTTCTTGCCATAAGCGCGCAAGAAACCGTCAAAGGTGATTGCTTCACCCTTTGCCTTAAAGTGTGCAGTCGGCTTATTACTAGCACTGCTATCAGCCGCATGTACATCAATGCCGACAGTAGTCTTCTCCAATTGAGCGGCTGCCATTTGCGAAGCAAGAGCTCTATTGCGAATTAGTTGATAGATTCTCTTTTCAAAGTCATTGCCACCTGCAACCTCAAGGGCAATGTTGGTAGGACGGATAGCCTCATGTGCCTCTTGGGCATTGTCTTTTTTAGTCTTAAACTGACGCGTCTTTGAATAATCATCACCAAAGGTGTCACGCACATAATGCGCAATCGAAGCTAGTGCACTTTTTGAGAGTGTCGTCGAATCCGTACGCATATAGGTAATGTGACCCGCCTGATAGAGAGCTTGTGCAGCACTCATAGTCGAACGCGCCGAAAAGCCTAGTTTACTATTGGCTTCTTGCTGCAGGGTCGAAGTCGTGAAAGGTGCTGAAGGGTTACGAGTGCCTGGCTTCGTGGCAACATTTGACACAGTCCAACTAGCCCCAACTAGCTTACTAAGTAAATCATTGGCGGCAGGCTCATTGTCAAAGCTATGGTCAAGCTCTGCCTTGAAAATATCGCCCTCTTCGGCACTAGGGTCAACACAGTCTGCACAATGTAGTTCTGCGCTTACCTTAAAGCTTTCTTCAGGCTTGAAGTTAGCGATTTCACGTTCACGTTCTACTACAAGGCGTACTGCGGGAGACTGAACGCGCCCCGCGCTTTTGCCACCCGGCACCTTTTTCCAAACAACAGGACTTAGCTCATAGCCAACCAGGCGGTCCAGAATCTGGCGTGTCTGCTGAGCATGAACTAGGTTCATGTCGATGGTGCGCGGACTCTCGACAGCCTGCTCTAAGGCAGATTTAGTAATTTCATTAAAGGCAATGCGCTTTGTGGTATCAACGTCTAAGTTGAGAACTTCGGCAAGGTGCCAGGCGATGGCCTCACCCTCACGGTCTTCATCTGTTGCCAGCCATACTTGGTCAGCATCTTTAACCGCACGCTTCAGTTCTGTGACAACTTTTTTCTTCGAGGGGTCGACTTCATAGCGTGTTGCAAAGCCATTCTCGACGTCAATAGCATTGTCATCCTTAGGCGGAATCTGACGAATATGTCCTATCGAAGACTTGACCTTAAAGTCCGAACCCAAATAGCGTTCAATAGTCTGTGCCTTCGCAGGACTCTCTACAATAAGTAAATTTTTCATAGAATTTAAAATAAAACACAAAGCACACTAAAGTCAACACAAGTGAAGCGAGTGAATGATGCGGAGCAATCATTTTAACGAGCGCAACGTAGTGTAGCCGAAGTCAACACAAGTGAAATGAGGAAATGATACTTGTATCAATTTCCGAATGGAGCGCAGTGAAGATGAAATCACCACAAGTGAAGCGAGTGAATGATGTGGAGCGTCATATGGTATTATTCTATAGCTTGACCTTTTGTCCCCACTCAAGGTCTCGTGCCGTGACTTGAATATTTTTGAGAGGAAAGACGTACAGTGGCTAATATTAAGAGTCAAAAGAAGCGCATCATTACTAACGAGAAAGCTCGCATGCGCAACAGAGCAGTAAAGTCAGAACTAAAAACTGCCATCAAGAAAGTTTACACAGCTATCGAAGCGGGTAATCGTGATGAAGCTATTGCAGCAGCACAAGCTGCTAGCAAGCTACTAGACCGCGCTGCATCAAAAGGTGTACTGCACAAAAACAATGCTGCTAACCGCAAATCAGGTCTAATGAAGGCTGCCAACGCAGTAAAGTAGCACCAAACAAACAGCGCTTAAGACTTACAAAGCTTGAGCAAACAACGAACTAAGGCGAGCCTACCCAATTGGGGTGGGCTCGTTTTCATTGTGTACTCCACCTCTGCAAGTTCACGCAAGGATTCGCGTAACTGTTCAGCGGAAAACTGTCTTGCCTGTCTCAGTATCCTGTCAGCTAGCCAAGGCTGCAGGCTGCGGCCTTTCCCTTTTGTAGAATGATTTTGTAGCTGCTCAATTAGTGCAGCAGAAGTTCCCTCACCTCTGTCAATCAATGCACGTGCCGTAAGCAACTCACGAACCTTCGTTGCAGCAAGGAAGATTACCAGGAATTGGACGCCCTCCCCCTCTGACCTCGTCAAACGATCGAGTATGTCCAGCGTCCTTGAGCCATCTTTATTTGCAAGAGCATCCGTAAGCTCCCATGCTTTTACCTCTGAAATATCACCAATCAACTTCGTTATCTCAAGTTGAGAAATAGCCACTAGCGAATCGTCACCCGATTTGCGTCTACCCGCAACGTCCTTATAGGCAGCAAGCTGTCCTATGGCAGAGTTGAGGCTGGCTAAATCCTCACCAACCAGATTGATGAGTGTGGTCGAATCGAGCGATGAGGCCTGAATGCCAGCTTGCGCAAACATGAGTGCTACATGCTGTGGCAAATCCTTTTTCGCTGGTGCTTTGCGGTCAATGACCAGTCCACTTTTCGCAACAGCCTTATACAGCTTAGTTGTTTTTGCTACACGCTGCGCGGTCAAGGTCAGTACGGTTGTTGGATTAGGATTAAGACAGTATTCAACTACTGCCTGCACTCTCTCATCGGCTGCCTTTAGCTTATCAATGCCCTGTACCACGACCAGGCGCAAGGGCGACATAAAAGGCAATGTTCCTGTTGCACTGGCAAAGGTGGTGACATCCATGTTTTCTGCATCTAGAATCTGTGAATCTAAATCTAGGTCGACCCCTTCTTCAGTCATGCGCTGACGCAGGCGCTTCAATGCTTCTGCGCGCAATAGGTCTTGTTCGGATATGATGAGGTTTACGGGCTGAAGTTTTGCTTTTGTGCTTGTTTTCGTCATAGCTCTATTGTAACGCTGCCGTCCTTGTCAGTGCGGTAGAGTTTTTGAAAATATCTATCAATTAACTCTAGTGGCTCTGGTCGAGGATGTCCATACTGATTGTTTTTGCCCACCGAAATAACGGCAATTGGTGTGCGCGAGGGTTGTGGACTTGCTCTTCCTGCTCCACCTTGAGGGTTGCTGCTAGCAGAAATATCATTTCCCATACCCTCTGCCAACATTCGAGCCAACTGCTCATCTAAGGAGTTCCTGCTGCCATGATGAGGCACCTTTAAAACGTCGACCTCCTTTTGTTGGCCATTTACCATAAGAGCTTTCGCGCCTTCGGGCTGACTCAGAGCACGCTTTACCTCGCCTGCTTCTGCATCACCGCTGGTCAACACCACATCAAGAGGATTTGCATCTTCACTTTCTGGAGAAACATCTACGATTAACTTGATAAGACAAGATTCATTTGCACTGGGGTCTCTTACGGGAGCAAGGGGCCAAATAAAACGTATTTCTATGTTCTCTAAGGCAATAACATCCCCCGCCAAGGCACCCACTAAGGGAGCATTTACCCGTTGCGAAATATCTTGGTAAACAGTTGAGCTTTGCGCACCTTCAGCGATGATTATTTCTTTAATCCCATATGATGCCCCCAATGTTTGTGCACCCCGCGCGTGGTCTGCATGGTCATGCGTAAACACAAGAAGGTCAATAGTATGTATTCTGTGTTCTAGCAAGCGCTCCCTCAATACAGCAGGGCTAGGACCTGCATCAATAAGAATCGTCTGTCCACCATCTTGTACTAGCATGGCATCACCCTGCCCGACATCAAGCACCGTAACTGTTTTCGATGTATTCCGTGTCGTGAAATCAGAAGTAAATTGGGTATACCCTGAAGCGAGAAAGACAAGGCACAGAACTGAAGCTAAAGTGCGCAACAAAGCTTGGCGATTAGGCTTTGGCCACCACAACCAAAGAGCAATCAATCCTCCCAGAAAGAGCACTATCCCTAAAACAGATAATCCGCCCATCGGAATACTCGCCCATGAAATTTGCGCAAGCAACTTGATGATACCTCCTAAGAATTCTGAATAAATCAGGCATGCACTTGCAAGGGCCGACCCTACAGGTGGCAGAATAAGCAAAAAGAAGTGAGCAATAAAGCTAAAGACTAATAATGCGCACAGTGCTGGTGCCAGCAAAAGGTTTGCTAAAGGTCCTATAAGGGGCAGTATCCCAAAAGCTTCTAAGGTCAAGGGCAAGGTTGCAAGCGCAGCTACTATAGCAATTGCAAGCCCATTAGTAAGGGGCTTTGACCTATGTCGAAGCGCAACAGGAACAAGACAGATCAACCATTGCTGGACGTAGCGACCAAAGATAACAATACCTGCCACAGACCCAAAGGAAAGCAAGAATCCCAGCGAAACTGCTAACAGTGGGTCAAAAATCAGCATAATCAGACCCGCAAGTCCCATAGAGCTCAAAACACATACTCGCCGCCAAAGACAATATGCTCCCAAGGCAAAAGCAAGCATAAGTACCGACCTAATGCTGCCTGCAGCAAAGCCCGTGAAAAAGACAAAGCAGGTACAGACCAGTAGGGTAATGCTGCTAACCCATACTCGACTCAAGGGGGTCCTGCTCAAAATGAAGAAGAGAAGCGCACCCAATAAGGCCATATGGGTACCACTCACCGCAAGAAAGTGTGCAAGCCCCGTCTGCTGCAATGCTCCCTCCAGAAGAGAATCTTTAAGTTCTCGCCTATCGCCATAAGTCAATCCTGCTATGAGACCATAAGCTTCGTTCTTTCCCTCACTGCTTCCCGGCAGCTGAAGGTTTCCAGCACTAATCTGCTCATCGCCAGCAAGTCCCTCACTACTTGCCGCAAGAATGACATCTGCCTGCCTGCGCAAGTCCCCCTGCAAGGAAGCACGCAATTCCCAAAGGCGGCCCAGTGGACTGCTCGCATAATGCGCACCCTCAAGCGATTGCACTGTCAGACTTGCTGTAATCCCACGGGTAAAGCGATGTCGCTGACTAGCCTCTAGGGGAAGTCCCTGTGCAATACCACCAACTACAGCTACTTGTCCCAGCTCAAGAGGAACAATGTCTCTGCCATAGCGCAACTCTAAGCGTTGCCCCTGCAGCTCACCATCTAGAACAATCACTTCCCCACTGTGCCCAAACTGACCGTCTCGTGGATCTGCCCTTGCACGCACCGTCATTATTTGATGACCACGTGACACTTCCTGGACATCCAGATAAAGAGTGTTCATACGACCATACATAAGCGTCGCACCCAACAAGAAGGCCAACAACACCCAAACAACTAAGGGAATCTGCGGCCTAGGAGGAGGCTCAACGCGCTCACGCTTATCAAGCGGCTGGCTCTTGCTCATGGTCCAACGCTAGCTATACTGACCTGACCCCAATCTTTGATCCACTTTTATAGTTAGTTCCAACCATATGAAACAATCTGCTCAAAGCTCTGTGTTTGCTCGCTTACTTTCCATTTTCCCTTGCGAATCAAGTTCGTT
>WQVS01000061.1 GCA_009785705.1 Coriobacteriia bacterium | reverse complement strand
CTGCGAAAAAATCTTACCCAAGAAGAAGTAGCATTGCGCTCACAGATGTCTACCTCGGCACTAGCTAATCTTGAGCTGGGCAAGGGGTCGACCCTTAAGACCTTAGTAGCTGTACTGGGAGTCCTCCAAAAGACTAGTTGGCTAGAGAACTTAGCCCCTCCGGTAGGGGTAAGTCCTTTGCAGGTGGCAGAACTGGGAAAAGAACGCCAAAGGGCACGACAGTCCAAGTCCAAAAGTTCTTAAAGAAAGTAGCTTCAGATGCATCAGACAGTAGAGTCTCTAAAAGTTTATTGCTGGGGAAGGTACGTTGGTGCCTTAGCGCTTGACCAGAGAACTGGCTACTACGCTTTTGAATATAACCCAGACTTTCAAACATCAGGAATAGAGCTAGCACCACTTGCATTGCCCCTAAGTGATTTAGGGCCACAAATCTTCTCTCATTTGCCAGAGAAGACCTATTATCGCCTTCCGCCTTTTATTGCAGATTCCTTGCCTGACAATTTTGGGAACAGCATTATTAATGCCTATATGGCTAACAGAGGGATAGCATCTAGTGACCTTAGTCCTCTAGACAGGCTTGCCTATATTGGGTCACGTGGTATGGGGGCACTCGAATTTGTTCCTGCGCTCCAGCGGCAAAATGGCTCAGCACTTGCGTCACTTGATATGGGGGAGCTTGTCAGTGAGGCACGCAGGGCTGTAAGGGCAAATCTCAATAGGGACAGCACACTCGATGCAGAAAGTGAGCTAGCACAGCTCATTCAGATTGGGGTTTCAGCTGGTGGGGCGCGTGCGAAGGCTGTTGTTGGCTTCGATAAGCGAAGTGAAGAGTTCGTTTCTGGACAGCTTGATGTGCCAGAAGGGTTTGAGCACTGGATAATAAAGTTCGATGTTGAATCCTCAGAGCCAGGCAACCTTGGAGTTTCGCAAGAATATGGACGGATTGAGTACGCCTACTACCTTATGGCAAGTGATTGCGGGATTCAAATGGAGGAATCTCGCCTTTATGAGGCTGCGGGCAGGACTCATTTTATGACGAAGCGCTTCGATAGAGAAATGAGTGCAGGAGAGAACATTCGTCACCACATGCAGACGCTCTGCGCTTTATCACAGCTAGACTTCAACCAAAGAGGGACTCATGATTATAGTCAGCTTTTCATGGCTGCCTATGAACTAGGCTTACCTCTGTATGCTTACGATGAAATATTTCTTCGTATGGTTCTAAATGTCGCCTGTTCTAACAAGGATGATCATACCAAGAATCATTCCTTTAGACTAAAACAGGGAGAAGCATGGGAGCTTAGCCCAGCCTATGATATTACCTATGCCTTTGGGTCTAATTGGACTGCTCAGCACCTAATGGGGGTAGGAGGGCAATTCATTGATATCTCCAGAGAGGACGTTCTTGCCCTAGCGCAACGCTATTACGTTCGCAGCCCAGAGACATTGCTAGATGTTGTGCTAGATGTTGCTGACAATTGGTCTGAATATGCTGGTAAGGCTGGTCTGAAGACGGATGAAAAGGATCGCATTGGCAAGGTCATCAAGCACTGCAGTATGCTCCTGCGTTAGCAAGCTCTGTCCCAGCGCAGCAAATTGTGTTACTCTCTTAATACAGATTGTGTGCTTGAAGGATTATGTATTTGAAGGAAGGAGTCCTGGAAGATGTCTGGCGCTAGCAAGTTCAGAAAGATGATTGCCCCTATTGTTATTACGGTGATTACTTGCCTAGGTATCATCGGGCAGCTCGCAGTCTTTTTTCTGATTCCTGAAATGCCCTTGTGGGGAACACTCTTGGGTGTCGCTATGGCACTGCTGGTTCTAGGGGCAATGATTTATGTGCTGATAGAGCGCATCAAAGAGATTAAGAGTGGAGTAGAAGATGATCTTGACAACTACTGATAATGTTCCTGGCAAGAGTTATGAGCACCTAGGTTTAGTCAGAGGTAGCACTGTCCAGACCAGAAACATTGGCCGCGATATTACCCAGCAACTAAAATCAATAGTCGGTGGGGAACTGCATGCCTATACAGAAATGATGAACAATGCTCGCGCCCTCGCCACTAAGCGCATGGTAGAACAGGCAACAGAGATGGGTGCCGATGCCGTTGTCATGATTCGCTATAACAGTTCATCGGTGATGCAGGGCTCAGTTGAAATCATCGCCTACGGGACCGCTGTGAAATTTACTGCATAAAGACAAGATAAGTAGCGCAGCACCCTTTTGTACAGCACTCTTTTATAAGGAGAGTACATGCTCAAGTTTAGTACAGAAAAACCAATATATATACAAATCGTCGACTTGGTACAGGCTCGCATCATCATGGGTCATTATCCTCCCGAGTCAAAACTTCCTAGTGTGCGTGATTTTGCTGTAGAGCTCGGGGTCAACCCCAATACGGTGCAGCGCGCCCTTGTCACACTTGAACAGGGGGGCTTTGTAAAGTGCGCAGGCACTGCAGGGCGCTTCGTTACGGGCGACAGGGAGCTCATTGAGAAAGCACGCGAAAAGATGGTGTGTGAAAAGGCACTGGATTTCGCTACATGCATGAAACAGTGCGGATGCGGTACAGAAGAGGCGATTAAAGCAGTGCGTCGCTACATGGAAGGAACAGGGGAACCTCAATGTCAATGATGCTTCTTGAATGCAGGAACCTGTCAAAGACCTATGGGCAAGCAGCAGGTAATGCGCTTAACAATGTTAATCTGGGTCTTACTCGGGGCAAAATCATAGGCCTGCTTGGACCTAACGGAAGTGGCAAAACTACGCTAATCAAGCTAATCAATGGACTGCTGGCTCCCACCGCAGGGGAAGTGCTGATTAATGGTAAAGCTCCCGGCCCTGAGTCCAAGATGGCTATTTCCTATTTGCCCGACAAAACCTATCTTGCGGACTGGATGCGCGTTGAGCAAATCCTGGATTTCTTCGTAGATTTCTATGCAGACTTTGATAAGGCGCGCGCGATGGACATGCTCCACAGCCTGCAGATTAACCCTAATCTGGTGTTTAAGACTCTGTCAAAAGGTACCCAGGAAAAAGTTCAACTAGTACTTGTGATGAGCCGCCGCGCACAGCTCTATCTGCTGGATGAGCCCATTGGGGGAGTAGACCCAGCTGCTCGCGACTTTATCTTACGCACCATTATCACGAACTACTCAAGTGATGCCACCATCATTATTGCAACACACCTTATCGCTGATGTTGAGAGCATTCTTGATGAGGTCATCTTCATCAATAGGGGCCATATTGTTGCCTACGACAATGTCGATAACATTCGTGCATCACGTGGACAGTCCGTGGACGAAATGTTTAGGGAGGTGTTTGCATGCTAGGCAAACTACTGAAGCATGAGTTCGCCGCAATGAGTCGCGTCTTTGTGCCGCTCTTTGCTGTGGTACTTGCCATTGCTGCTCTTACCGGTTTGGCGGGACTCATTTTGCCAGGGGCGTTTAGCTTCGACCATTTAGAGACCAGCCCTTTCTTCTACCTATTGATAACTCCCGTCCTTATCATCGGTAATATGGCGGCTATTGGTGCTGCGCTTGTTGTGCCCTTTATCGCAATTGTTATACGCTTCTACCGAAGCTTTTTAGGACCAGAGGGCTACCTAATGTTTACTTTGCCCGTGACACGACATCAGCTGATTTTGTCGAAACTCATTTCAGGGCTTGTTTGGCAAATTGCTTCGATAGTCATAGCTATTGTCGCTTCAGGAATCGCCGTTGCTGGCTGGATTCCGTTCTGGGGAGTAGAATCCTGGCTGCTTCAAGATGTGTTTGCTGGAATATTCTCAAGCTTTGAACACGGTGGCTCCTTCTTGCTTCTGTCCCTCATATCAGTACCAATAAGTATCGCCAGTGGTATTTTGATGGCTTATTTGTCGATGTCTTTAGGTCAGTTAGCCAATAGTGCCCGTATTGCCCTGTCATTTGTTGCCTACATTGGTCTGTGGATAGTTATATCTCTTGTGTCTTACATTATCGCCTTGCCAATCGAAGTCCTTACGATGTCTGGTAGCAATATCACTGCAGCGACACTTTATCAGACCTCAATAATCTCTATGATAATGGCTAATCTTATTAGTCTTGCTGTATGTGCTGCCATGTACTTTGGGACAGAATATCTATTGAATAAACGCTTGAATTTACTCTAGGGTTCTGAAAAGTATCCCACTCCTCCCTCTGTTTCGTAACAGTGAAAAACTGCCCCATAGATTGGGGTAGTTTTCCTGTAGAATAATAAGATTGGCTGACACCTATAGAAATTCTTTGAAAGGAGATCTGCCCATGGCCTTAACACAGGCTGAAGTCCGTGAGATTGGACTTATCGCCCGCCTTAATCTAGAGGACGATGCAATCGAAGGACTCCAAGAAGAACTAAATCAAATCCTAAACTATGTCGAACAAATGCAAGAGCTCAATCTTGACGAAGTTGAACCCACAACTCATTCGACAGAGCTAACAGACAGCTTGCGCGACGACGTAGCTGTTCCTAGCCTGCCCCGCAATCTTGTGCTGCAAAATGCCCCCGAATCAAAAGAGGGTGCATTCCTCGTTCCACGCATCAAGGCTGTTGGTATAGAGGATGGTGCATAATGGCAGATACACAGACTAAAGAACTGCGCGACACGATTCCCTTTCTGTCCGCAAGCGAAATATCTAAGCTCATCACGAGCAAGGAAGTAAGCGCGCGTGAGGTTGCACATACCATGCTTGACCGCATTGAAGCATTGGATGCAGACATTCACGCCTACAACGAGGTAAGTCCAGAGCTAGCCCTTGCTGCTGCAGACGACCTAGACAATCGCATTGCTCAAGGCGCAACAGCGGCAGAGCTAGGCCCATTAGCAGGCGCCCCCGTTGCCTTCAAAGACAACATGAATCTTGTCGGCACACATATGACCTGCTCCTCAAAGATGTTAGAGAACTTCCAGTCGCCCTACGACTGCACCGCAGTGCGCAGACTACTTGATGCCAATACCTTGCCCCTGGGCAAGCTGAACATGGACGAATTCGCCTTTGGCTCATCAACTGAGACCTCTGTCACAGGCCTTACCTACAATCCTTGGGATCCGGAACGTGTTCCCGGTGGCTCGTCAGGGGGGAGTGCTGCAGCAGTTTCAGCTGGTATGGCTACCATTACCTTGGGCTCTGATACAGGTGGGTCAATCCGCCAGCCAGCAGCCTTCACGGGAACAGTGGGACTGAAGCCTAGTTATGGTCGCGTTTCACGTTATGGCTGTGCAGCTTTTGCCTCTTCGCTTGACCAGATTGGGCCTTTCTCTCATACGGTGCGCGACAGCGCATTGGCATTGTCAGCGATTGCAGGCAAAGATCCCCAGGACGCAACTAGCCTGAACTTACCCGTAGAGGATTTTGCGGCTGCCTGTGACCAGGATGTAAAAGGTATGCGCGTTGCGATTGCCACAGACCTTCTAGAGCAAGCAGGCCTTGACCCACGCCTGAAGCAAGAAGTGTTGGACAGCGCAGAGCTGCTGGCAGGCATGGGCGCAGAGATTATAGAAATCACTTTGCCCTCTACGAAATATGGCCTGCCTGCTTACTACGTACTAGGGCCTGCAGAGGCTTCCAGTAATCTTGCGCGCCTTGATGGTATCCGCTACGGACGCCGTGCAGAAAATGCAGAGGACATCTTAGACCTTTACATGCGCAGCAGGTCAGAAGGCTTTGGTCCAGAGACTATCCGTCGCATCATGATTGGTACTTATGTGCTGAGCTCTGGTTCCTATGACAGCTATTACACAAAGGCGCAGAAAGTGCGCACCGTTATCAAGAATGACTACGAAGCTGTATTTGCAAAGGCAGACGTACTTTTGACCCCGTCAACGCCTCAACTGCCCTTCAAGTTTGGTCAGTTTGCAGACGATCCAACAGCTATGTATTTGTCAGATTTCTACACCATACCCGTGAACATGGCAGGTATTGCAGGAATGTCACTGCCGACACGCCTGATTGACGACCTGCCAGCAAGCGTGCAGCTGATAGCAAATCACTCTAGAGAGGCTGACCTGTTCCGCGCAGGTGCTGCCCTAGAGCGCAGCTTTGCCTTCCCCTATACCAGCGTTCCTGCGGGACGTTCCTAGTGGGTGGCATGCGCTAGCGACTAATAGCATGCACTGAGGACTAGATAGGCACATGACGAAAAAAGAAAACATAGAACTTGAACTAGAGGATGTAGAAGAGACTGCGCTTCCTGAGGACGAGGGTGAAGATGAGGGTACAGATCTTCCAGCAGAAGCGGGCAACGAAGACGACGAAGCCTTAAGCGACCAGCTACAAGGCCTGCGTGGTGAACTGAGCTCTAATCTGCCAGAACCAGAAGAATTCCTCAGCTTTGAATCTGCGCTTGCAGACAGGGAAGGAAGCGAAGAGGACGACCAGTCCCCGGGCAAATTCCCCAACTCTCCTCGTGTTCTTTTACGTTTTGGGGCAGTTGCTCTGATTGCTGCCCTTCTTCTGACGGGAGGGCTGCTGTTCTTCCTGCGCGTAGAGGTGCCAAGCTTAGTGGGCGAAGATTCGGTGACTGCTAGTGAGGCCCTTGTAGATTTGGGGCTTAACTTTGAAATCTTTGAAGAAGAATCCCCCGGTGTTCCTGCAGGAAAGGTCTTGTCTACGACCCCTGCTGCGGGAGAATTCACCATGATGGGCACAACAGTAGTAGTGCGCGTCGCAGCTGATGCAGACCTAGTAGCCGTCCCTGACCTGCGTGGAATGAACATTGACGAGGCCAAAGAAGCCCTGACCACCCTACGTCTGAACGCAGAAGTAGTCTATACCTTTGATGGAAGCGTGCCTCGTGACAATGTGGTGGGTTTTCTGCCCGTAATCAACACAGAAATCCCTGCAGGTACTTCTGTCACCATCTTAGTTTCAGCAGGAGTATTCGAGACGACCCTCGATGTACCACGTGTTATAGGTCTGACCGAAGAGGCGGCCCGCACCGTTTTGATAGAGGCAGGTCTTAACCCCATCTTCTATCATGCTGCAAGCACACGGGGGGAGATTGACCATGTCGTCTCACAAACTCCCGGTGCAGACAATGTGGTTAGTCCAGGCTCCCCCGTTTTGGTAATGATTTCAGCGGGTAACTCTACGATAAATCATCCCGTTCCTAATGTAGTGGAGGAACGCAGGGCTGAAGCAGAGATTACTCTAGAGCAAGCAGGCTTCGTGCCACAGATATTTTCCATAGTTGATGCCAGCGTAAGTGCAGGCACCATCGTTTCACAGATGCCTCCTGCCCGTGATGCTCTATTGCCTACTGGTGACCCCGTAGGCTTATTAGTATCAGCAGGCGAAGATCCACTGGCAGAAGTTCCGCGCATCCTAGGTATGGATGAGGAATCTGCCAAAGAAGCGATTTATCAGGCTGGACTTGTTCCCGTAGTAATTAGTGACCCGCAAATGGCCGCAGCTGCAGCTGCGGCTGGTGGGAACGCCAGTCTACAAGAGGGCAGTATTGCTTCTCAGCAATTTCCTGCGGGGGGTAGCCAATATCACATTGGACTTCCCGTTTTGGTATACATTTCAGCGCGAGATTAATTGGAGGAAGGTTAAGAACATGCCAAGAGAATTAAAAGATGTATTGCACGACTGGGAGGCGGTAATCGGTCTTGAGATTCATACAGAAGTCACCTCATCACAATCAAAGATGTTCTGTGGCTGCCCTGTAGCTTTTGGAGGAGAGCCCAATACGCGAACTTGTCCCGTTTGTGCAGGTTTCCCCGGTGCGCTGCCGGTACCCAATAAGCAAGCGATTGATTGGACAGTGCTTTCTGGTCTTGCCATAGGCTGTGACATTGCGCGTTGGTCTCAGTTCAGTCGCAAGAACTACTTCTACCCCGACATGCCTGCCAACTATCAAATCTCGCAATTCGACACGCCCTTTTGCTTCGATGGAGAAGTCACTGTAGAAGTCGACGAAAAGTTCACCTGGCAGCGTTATGACCGTGACGAGGCGAGTAATGTTCAGGCAATAGAAGGCGATATTGATAAAGGTTACCTTGCCCGCATTGGCGTGACTCGTATTCACCTGGAAGAAGACACGGGCAAGATGATTCACGTTGGTGGTGCTGATGGCCGTATCACAGGTGCAATTGCATCGATGGTTGACTTCAATCGTGCAGGCCTGCCTCTGATGGAACTGGTAAGTGAGCCCGATATTCGCACCCCCGAAGAAGCCCGCCGCTTCGTTCACAAGCTGCGCAACATCTTTTTGACCCTCGGTGTTTCAGACTGCAATATGGAGGAAGGGTCCATGCGCGTTGATGGAAACATCTCAGTACGCAAGCGGGGAACCACAGAGTTTGGTACGAAGACAGAACTCAAGAACATGAACTCTTTGAAGTCTTTACATGATGGCCTTGCTTACGAGATTGTCCGCCAGGTAGAACTTATTGAATCGGGCGGCAAAGTCACACAGGAAACACGTCACTACGACCCTGTGACTAAAGTGACCAGCACCCTGCGCTCGAAAGAGGACGCACAGGACTACCGCTATTTCCCCGAACCCGATATCGCACCTGTTGTTTTGACTGACGCACACATCGAACAGGTCGCTGCACGTTTGCCCGAATTGCCTGACCAGCGCAAAGCACGTTTGATGGCTGACTTAGGCCTG
>WQVS01000060.1 GCA_009785705.1 Coriobacteriia bacterium | reverse complement strand
TGTCTGTCTGTCTGTCTGTCTGTCTGTCTGTCTGTCTGTCTGTCTGTCTGTCTGTCTGTCTGTCTGTCTGTCTGTCTGTCTGTGAGAGCATGTCGTCAACAGACGGGAACGTCAAGAGAGAATCACGGTAATATTCATACTGCTTTTGACGAGCTGTTAGTTCCTCTGCTAGTTCCTCTGTTAGCTTTGTGAAGTTGTCCAAAATCCGAACAATCTCCTCCTGCACCTCCAGCGGCGGAAGTGGCACTAAGGCTTCCTGAATCGCTTTAAGTGGTAAACCAAAGCGAGAGACTCCGTTAGCCTTCCGCGCAAAATAGCTATGAAACGATGGGCATTCAAAAAGATAGTTCAAATACGCTCCGCTTAGTCTGCTCGAGTCAGGCATAAGTACAGTAAGATGATAGCCACAAACAACATCAGGATAGTCTGCCGTCACATAAGCAGATTTCGCTATGTCTTCTCTGGTCTCACTATCCTTAGTGATTATGACCTGCCCACGCTTTAAGTTAAAGCGCGCATACTCACTTTCCGTCACACTTCCTGCACTCAAATTGCTGATAACCTCATCGGTAATGTAATGATTTTTGAAAACATCCATATAGTTGCACAGCTTTACAGAGCGCTCGCCTGGCTTTATTTTCTTATCAACTCCACTATTTGCAACGGTAGCTACATCTTTCAAGGGATAGTACTCCACTCCACTTGGGCAAAACTTTGTTACCAATCTATCTAGCTTCCCTGTTGCCTGCGTCCCTCTGCTGGTCACTATGACCTCCTCCGAATCTTGTCCTGAAGCATGTCTTTCAAAAACGGTTTAATCACGCAAACAATAATTGCTTTAATTTTTTATTCTGTGCAGCGGTAATCGAATCCTTGTTTCGCTTATTGAACATTTTTAGAAGAAATTCATAATCTTGGACAGGTTGATAGTTATTAAATTCCGTTGCCTGAAAAACATCCAGCTCATGTAGATGTGCTAACAATTTTCTAGAAAAGAATTCACTGGATAAAGATATGAATTTGCCGCCCTCAATCGCATGAAGCAATCTGAATAGCTGCTCACTTAGTGCGGCTGCTTCTTTCATGTCCGCGCGTTCAAATTTCTTTATGCATGAACTGCCAATAGGAAAAAGTTCATTATCGTTAGAATCGTTACGTATTGTAAATAAATAGCGAAGGTTCTCTTTGCCACAAATACATGAAGTTTCAAGGCAGTCATCTTTCTCACAGTCAGCTATTTCCCACTCTAGAACTGCTCGCTTCCAACTATTTGCTTCAGAAGCATCTAGGACAACCTTAACAAGATTTTGAGAATAGGTGCTGACACTCACTTTATTCAATCCTCATAGCATCATAGTGCGGTTTATTAATGTCCTTAAAGCGAGCCATTAGGAATTTCGCCGAATTGTGTACCTGCATATTATCGTCAGGCCAAGTAGGCTTGTGAGACAGTACGTTGCAAATTTTCAATAACTCACGAGTTTTAGTCTTACTGTTACTGCCAACTTCATTCACCCAATTTTTACCTGGGAAAAGAACACTTCCAATTTCTTGAACCTTGCTTGCAGTGGGTGTACTAATCGAGCTATTTAGTCGAAGATATTCCTCAAGAACTCGACGCATTGCGTTTGGCATATGGTGCATATCTTCAAACACTGATGCATCTTCACTGCTCATCTGAGAGCACTCGTACACTTCGCGGAAGAGTCTCTTATATGGCATCTCAATTCTTCTCGTGATTTTTTGCAGATGGGCATTACCTCCCACTTTTCTAATCTCAAATTTGGCACAAGTATCACTATCCTTATAGGTGTAAGAAAGATCGCAATATTCATCCCATGAATGAGTGAGCAAAAATGCCTGTGCGCCAGAATTCATTATTGAGCGCAGCAATTCGAGCACATAGAATCTATTTGCGCTATCGAGACTTGAGACAGGATCATCAATTACGATAACTTTGACTTCATCTAGCAAAATATTTTGCTTATTATCTTGAAATAGGCTGTAATAAAAGAACAACATAGCTAGCAAATTGGCTTCACCCTCGCTAATGTCAGACTTGGATAAAACCTCGCCACCTGTCCGAAGCGTAAGGAAATACACGTCCTCTTCTGTTGCAAGCCTAAAGGGAAGCGAAAGTCCCCCAAGAACGCTATCAAGAAACTGGGCAAAATCTGCATAGTCCGAATCTCGCTCTTCAAGCGCACTTCTTTCTTGAGTCAGCAAGTCAATCAACTCATCAGTCTCAGTCAACTTCGTCTGAACATCCAGCAAATCAGTCTTACTTTTGACTATGACTGCATTGTTTTTTACCTCAAAGCCAATAGCTCCTCGCACCAATCGGTCGAGATTGTTAACTTCATTCTCTAAGCTCTCTATTTGAGATTTAAGCCCCCCAACAATCTTGTCTCGGGCACTAAGCATTTGACTAAGAAGTTCTGACAGAGCAGTGCCATTGAAATCGATACTGCTGTCCATTGCATTAACCTTGTCGATAATCCTATCCTCAAATGGGCGAATTTCCCCCACGAGAGCATCCATCAAATCAAAGTGCTCCTCCAGCTCCTCAAGCCCATCTTCATCAATAATAGAGCCCTTTAAACTAACTATCACTTCTACGGCAGCAGCCAAAGAACACAGCAAAGGATGCAGCCTGCGAAGTTCAGATTCTACTTTTGCCCGCTTAGCCAGTCTATACTGCTCAAGTTTTTCAGCGACTACCAAATACTGAAGCTCATCGCTCCCGCAGAATTGACACTTAACATCATTCTCTTCATGCAGTCTTAAGCCGTCTTCTAGCCAAGATATTACCTCTGTGCTCGGCAGGTTAATATCTTGAAAGACTTCTCGACAAGCGGCAACAATGTATTCAATTTCGCTGCTTGAAAAAATCTCAATTTCTTTGATATTTATTGACCGTAATCTCTGTAAAGCTTTTTCTTTTTGGTTGTCTCCATAAATATCTTGAAAATTGGCATCGGGGAAGTCCGATAAGGCAGATTCATAATCAGTACACCAACTTTCTTCCAGTTGCAAAAGGGTAGAAGCCTTTGACTTGCGCTTAATGTTGGCCTCTTTCTTTCGATCAGAAAATATGCGTTCAATCTCGTCTTTTCCTCTTTTTTCAAGCGTCGAATGATTTTGCGCTAGCTCTTCTTTAGTAGCCGCCATTTCGCTTAACTGCGAGACAAGTTCAGCAATTCGTTTAGCTGCGCCAACATCAACTTCTCCAAAATTGACCTTTACCCCATTAATGCCAGATCCATCCTCAAGAAAGAGTTGTGTTGATATGTATTCCTTGTTGAACAGGCGAACAGAACTGGGGTTTCCAAATAAAGCTTCTGCATGACCGCTTATCGCAAGAGAAAAGGTGCTCTTCCCTGAACCATTCATGCCATATATCAAATTTTTAGTGAGGAAGCCATCTTCTGGCCCAGAGTAATTTACCCAGCACTTATCCGTCAAATCGCTTATCCGTTCAAGCATTAATGACTCCTCTCTTTTAGGGTTAAATTTGTGCATTAATCATGACACCATTCATGGACTCACTCCTCCAGTTCCGCTACTATTGTGTCGATTTCTTTGCGGAGGATTTCTTGCTTGGCTACTATTTGGGCTATTTCTGCGTTGAGTTCTGTGATGTTGATAACTTCGCGAGTACATTCCTTTTCTACGTAGCTTGATACTGATAGATTGTAGTCTTGTTCTGCTATTTCGCTTTGTGATACTGGTCGGGCGAAATGGTCACGCTCCGCACGGTTTTTGTACGCATCAAGAACGGTGGTGATATTTTCTTGAGTAAGCTTATTGCTGTTAGTGATTTTCGTGAACTCTTGTGAGGCATCTATGAAAAGTGCCTTGTCGTCAGCACGTGACTTTTTGAGGACGAGGATACAGGTTGCAATACTTGTGCCATAAAATAGTTTATCTGGTAGCTGTATGACGGCATCAAGATAGTTATTATCGACTAGATACTTACGAATTTTGCGCTCTTTGCCGCCACGATACATGACCCCTGGAAAACAAACAATGGCAGCGGTACCATTGCCCGCTAGCCAGGACAGACAGTGCATTACAAAGGCGAGGTCTGCCTTTGATTTGGGGGCAAGGACTCCTGCTGGTGAAAAGCGTGAGTCGTTGATAAGAACAGGATTGTCATCGCTTTCCCACTTTATTGAGTAGGGCGGATTAGAGACTATTGCTTCAAAGGGCTCATCGTCCCAGTGCATAGGGTCAGTGAGTGTGTCGCCGTGCGCAATATCAAACTTTTCATGAGGAATATCATGCAGAAACATGTTTATGCGGCAAAGGTTGTAGGTCGTAATGTTTATTTCTTGCCCATAAAAACCTTGCCTGACATTATCCTTGCCTAGTATCTTGGCAAACTTTAGTAGAAGCGAACCAGAGCCGCAGGCAGGGTCATATACCCTATTAACTTCTTTTTTGCCAACAAGGGTGATGTGCGCGAGTAGCTCACTAACCTCTTGCGGAGTAAAGAATTCGCCACCAGATTTGCCTGCATTTCCTGCATACATGCCCATAAGGAACTCGTAGGCATCGCCAAAGGCATCAATGGCGTTATCTTGGTAGTTTCCTAGCTTCATGCTTGCTATGCCATTCATGAGCTTTATGAGCATTTCATTGCGCCTTGCAACAGTTGCACCTAGTTTATTGCTGTTGGTATCAAAGTCGTCGAATAGTCCCTTGAAGGCGTCTTCGCTGTCGCTGCCCTGTGCTGAACTTTCTATGTTGCGAAATATACGAGCAATGGTTTCATTTAGGTTATCGTCAGTGGGTGCTGCTTTGCATAGGTTGATGAAAAGCTCTGAAGGTGGGATGAAGAAGCCTTTCGCACCTATGAGGTCTTTACGCCCTAGTTCTGCTTCTTCGTCAGAATAATGGACATAATCAAAGTCTGTGTAGCCAGCTTCATGTTGATTGCGATTTACATGAGCTGTAAGATTTTCTGAAATATAGCGATAGAACAGCATGTCTAGGACGTATTGCTTGAAATCCCAGCCATCGACACTGCCCCGTAGGTCTTCTGCGATTTTCCAGATGGTGCGGTGAAGTTCTGCTCGTTCTTGCTCTTTGCCTACAGCCTGTGACATGGGCTGCTCCCCCTTCAGTGGCTTGCCCTTCAAGTATTTGCGAGTTCAATAATATCCTAAATTAGGATATTATTCGCGATTACCTCTATTGTTCTGCGTTGTTGAGGGAGCGTATCTAGGAGTGGCATTGACTCTGGAGTTACTTGAAGTTTTATCATTCCATTTTGGGTTTATCCCATGTTGGGGTATAGAGTGACTTCATGCCTTCGATACATGACGCAAAATATCAAGCAATGATTAAGCGCCTAGAGCTTGCCAGAAAGGCATGTGGCTACACGCAAGAATGCGTCGCCGAAAAGCTAGAAAAGCCACAGAGTTATGTGTCTAAGATTGAGAACTGTGAGCGGCGACTGGACGTGCTAGAACTGAAGCGTTTCCTCGAAGTATACGCCTTGAAAAGCTCCGATATTTTTGATGACTAGAGTGATGAGTGCGCTCATTGATTTACTTCTATTCACCTAGTTATTTGTTGATATAACCATATATTATGGTTATATCTGGAAGCTATTACACGGGCTGGATGTACTCACCGATTTTGGATTTGAGAGTTCTGTGCAGTTGTCCAGCCTGAACGAAGCTTAGGGAGTCGCACTTCCCGCAGTATCATCAATGCGCTCAAGTCGCTCTGCTATCCATGTCTTGATGATTGACTGCCTGGTAACGCCTATTCGCTTTGCTTCGTTATCAAGCATCTCAACCACCCATACAGGGAAGTCAATATTCACACGCTTTGACTCTAAATTGGGGTGCCTTGTTGTTGATAGGTCTAAATAAGGCAGAATGTCTTCTTCCCCATCATCAAAGATCTTATCAAGTTCCTCTGCTGTTAGCTTTTTTCTGCTCATAAAGCACAACCTCCTTATTTCGTGCGCGCCTTACAGATATGATTCTGGTATAACCTTTTCTGTTAGTAAAAAATGCTACGTAATGTTTATCTCTAATCTTGCCTAAAGCAGCAAATCTCTTCTCCGTCTTGCTGTAAGCATCACTCTCAATAAGATCTTCATCTTTCCAAAGTTCCTGTGCCTCAACAAAATCGATACCATGCTTCACTTTGTTAGTCTGACTCTTTGCAGGGTCAAACTCAAATTTAAAAATTGGTTTATTTTTATATAAAAAGTATACCATAATTACTTATTTTCCCTCTCAGCATCCGAAATTCGCTCGCGCAAAACTGTACTCATTAATGATACTGAGAAGTGTTAAACCAACGTTAAGTCAGCATTAAGCTAGTATGTGAAGAGGTTATCGTTTTGCTGACCTCAACAAAACGTTCTGAAATACCAAATCCGCTGTTCCTGCACGCAGCATTGCACTCTCAATTGTCTTGTGGGAATTTGTGAAGCTCAGGCTATGGCAGAGCTTTACCCATATAACTGTTCATCCAATTCCTTGAGCCTGTCGATGAGGGCGATGAGCTTTGCTTGGGCTTCTGCTGGGATGTCACTGTCTCCTGCTGCCTGCAGCTTTAGTTCATTTTGCACGTCTTTTGCTATGACTCCAATGGCGGTGCTTAAAGTTAATGCTGGTGAGTCTGCGCTGCCTGGGTGCCCCTCATCTGGCGGAGTCTGTCCATCTCCCGTACTGGGACGTAGCTCGAATGTGCCTTCCTCAATAGCGCTTGCTACTTCTGCTACACGTGCTGCATCGGCAGTAGACAACTCTCTCAATTTTTTGCGGGTAATGTCTACCTCTTCTGCAAGAATTCTTACCTTTGCAGGTGACGACACTTCGCCTATTGCAGTGATTCCTGCTGCTGCTTGAGCATCGCGCTTTATTGTTTCGCGTGATACTTTGTAGGTTTTTGCTAGGCGTTCTGCTGTTGGTTCTTGAAAAAGCTCACTGTGAGCCTTTTCACTTGCCTGTACATGCTGATTGCGTGTTCCCTGTATCCGCTTTTCCGCCTGATAGTGCAGTCCGCGGAAGTGCGTGTGCTGCATCTGGGTCATATTTCTGCGTGCCATTTGTGTCTCTATCATCCAAATGACTACGCTGTCGCGGGACTTGAACTCCATCTCTACTGTGCTGAAAGGCAGATGGTGCTTGCTGAGCACTGCAAAACGATTGTGCCCGTCGATGAGGATACCCAGACTTTCCTGATTGCTGCCATCTTGGTTGAAGCCTTCTTGGTTGACATCTTCCTGATTGTCGCTCTCTTGGCTGGAGTCTTTCCATAGCACTAGTGGGTCTCGGCAGCCGTGTTCCAGTATGTTGGCTTCCAGTGCTGCAAAGGTTGTTTCATCTAGTTCTGGGAGTAGGTACTTGAACTCTGGGTCAATAGCAATTTGCGATAAGAAGTCTGCATCACGCTGCTGCGCTTCTGATGGGTCTGGTCTTGTTGACCCATCTGGTACATCTTGCTCTAGCGAATCTGGTGCATTAGTCACGTCTGGCATCAATCTGCCCCCCGTTTTCTCTAATAGGTACTATTGCAAAGCAACCTATTATCTCACTAAATGCTACCCTATTTCCTCGGCTATAAGTTGGCCTGCCTTAGCTGTTCCTATTAGGATTTGCTCCTGGCTCTCTTGGCCTTCCTGACCCTCACAGCTCTCGCGATACAAGTCTGCAGTTCGGTAGCCCTTGCTCAAGACCGTCTTTACTGCACCCTCAATGGCGGCCGCCTCTTCTTCTAGGCCAAAGGTGTAGCGCAGCATCATTGCTGCTGAAAGAATCATTGCCATGGGGTTAGCCTTGTCTTCCCCTGCTATGTCGGGGGCTGAGCCATGCACTGGCTCATACATGCCAAAGTTGTCCCCGCGCAAACTGGCAGAGGGCAACATTCCTATCGAACCCGTAATCATGCTTGCCTCATCAGACAAAATGTCCCCGAATATGTTGTTCGTCACTATCACGTCGAACTGCTGGGGCGCACATACTAGCTGCATAGCCGCGTTGTCAATATACAGATGGTTTAGCTCCACATCGGGATAAGAGGCAGCGACCTCCTCCACTACTTTTCTCCAAAGGCGAGAGCTTTCCAGCACATTTGCCTTATCTACGCTAGTCAACTTGCTGCCGCGCTTACGTGCCATGTCAAAGGCGACCTGGGCGATTCTGCGAACTTCACCTTCGCTGTATTCTTCAACGTCGTAAGCAGCCTTACCCATGTCTTCTGTATCGCGGTAGCCCTTTTCGCCAAAGTAGATACCGCCCGTTAGCTCACGCACTACCAGCAGGTCTAACCCGCCAGCGATAAGCTCAGGCCTCAGAGGGCAGGCATCCTTCAATTCTTCAAACAGAATCGCGGGGCGCAGGTTAGAGAAAAGTCCCAGTTCCTTGCGCAAACCCAACAAGGCCTGCTCAGGTCGCTGGTCACCCGGCAAAGTGTCCCATTTCCAGCCACCAATAGCAGCCAGCAACACGGCATCCGACGCCTTACAGGCCTCAACTGTTTCATCTGGCAAGCAGGTACCGACAGCATCAATGGCACAGCCACCTGCCAGTACCTCGTTGTAGTTAAAAGTATGTCCAAAGCGCGCACCGACAGCATCCAAGACACGGCGTGCTTCCGTCGTTATTTCTGGACCAATTCCGTCCCCCGCAATAACTGCTATGTTGAAGTTCATCTACTTTATAACCTTTCTGATTGAGGCTGAGTCCGAAATACCACATCAGAGCACAAGCAGCTACAGGTGCACTGGCGCGGCGTCTGTCAACTTAGCCTTTCTGT
>WQVS01000059.1 GCA_009785705.1 Coriobacteriia bacterium | reverse complement strand
TCAAGAACACAGATTTCTTCTTCGATACCGAAGAGTTCTTTGCGGGCCTTCTCGCTGTACTTTGCATAGCGCAGGGCATATTCATCGCCCGTATTGGGCTGTGCGTTAAATCCTACTTCAGGCGATAGTAGACCACGTACGCGGTCTACTAGCTGCTTATTCATCTTCAGTTACTTCATCATCAAGCAAGCTGGCTTGCTCAGTTGTCCCTTTGTCAGCGGTATCGGCGGTATCAGTGCTTGCTCTTTTCTTCTCGCTTGATACGCGAGCGATAGCACTTACGCGGTCATTGTCACCTACGTTCATGACCTTAACACCCTGTGTAGAGCGACCCAGCAGCGAAATGTCTTTTGCTTTGACACGAATCATGATGCCCTCTTCTGACATCAACATTAACTCATGGTCCTGGTTAATGATTTTCATACCAACGAGTAGACCCTTCTTTGGCGTCATAACAATCGTCTTGACCCCTTGCCCACCACGCTTGTGGACAGGATATTCGTTGATGCAGGTACGCTTTCCGAATCCGCGCTCTGTCACTACAAAGAGCTGTGCGTCTTCGGGAGCAATTTCCATACCCAGAACACGTGCATCTTCTTTAACAGTCATTCCCTTGACACCACGAGTATCGCGACCCATGGGACGTGCCTGGCTTTCTTCAAAGAGCACTGCCTTACCTGCACTTGATACCATGATTACGTGCTGGCCTTCTTGAACACGGCGAACACTAATCAGTTCATCGCCGTCCATTAGACTGATGGCAATAATACCGCCTGCATGTACACGGCTATAAGCCTTGAGGTTAGTCTTTTTAATCATGCCATTTGCTGTGGCAAAGAGTAAGTTTTCTTCCTCTGGGAAGTCTTTGGTGTTGATGACTGCAGCGATACGCTCATCTTTTTCAAAGGGCAGCAAGTTCACAACGGCTGTTCCGCGCGCATGGCGAGACCCTACAGGAATCTCATGTACCTTCAAGCGGTAGACTTTACCCTTTGTTGAGAAGAAGAGCACGTAGTCGTGCGTGCTTGCAACAAACATATTCTCTACAAAGTCATTATCTTTAAGCTTTGTGCCTGCAATACCCTTGCCCCCACGTTTTTGCTGACGATAGGTTGCTACGGGCAGACGTTTTACATATCCTGCCTTTGTGATGTTTACGACCATGTCTTCTTCAGCAATGAGGTCTTCAACGTCTAGTATGCGTGCATCTCCACCAATTGTGGTGCGACGTGGAGTAGCAAATTTCTCGCGGATTTCTGCCATTTCTTCTTTGATGATTTGCAGAATCAGATTTTCGTCGCCTAGAATCTTTTCATAGTAGGCAATCTTTTCGCGTAGCTCTGCTAGTTCTTTTTCAATCTTTTCGCGCTCTAGGCCTTGCAAGCGGCGCAGCTGCATTTCAAGAATTGCTGTTGCCTGGATTTCACTGAGAGCAAAACGATCCATCAAGCGCTGCTTCGCGTCATCATAACTAGAGCGGATAACCTTGATTACTTCATCAATGTTGTCCAGAGCAATAACGTAACCCTCTAGTAAGTGGGCTCGCTCCTTTGCTTTGCGCAAATCGAATTCTGTGCGGCGGCGTATGACGATTTGTTGGTGAGTGATGTAGTGCTGCAGCACTTCACGCAGGCTCAAAACTTGCGGTACACCATCTACGAGGGCAAGCATAATAACACCAAAGCCCTGTTGTAGCTGCGTGTGCTTATAGAGCTGATTCAACACCACATTGGGGTCTGCGTTTTGCTTTAGCTCAATTACGATGCGCATACCTTTACGGTCTGATTCATCGCGCAGACCTGAGATATCAATGATTTTCTTCTCTTTAACCAAGTCTGCAATTTTTACCAGAAGACTCGTTTTGTTTAGCTGATAAGGAATCTCTGTAATGATAAGTTTTTCGCGCTTTGTTGTTGTCTTTTCGACATGAGCCTTGCCGCGCACTGTTATTGAGCCACGCCCAGTTTCGTAAGCATCCTTGATGCCATTGGTGCCCATGATAGCGCCTGCTGTTGGGAAGTCTGGCCCTGGCAGTACCGTCATCAAATCTTCAACGGTGGCATCTGGCTTGTCAATAAGCATAGTTGTTGCATCAATGACTTCACCCAGGTTGTGGGGCGGAATGTTAGTTGCCATACCTACAGCAATACCAGCAGAACCATTGACAAGCAGGTTCGGGTAACGTGCTGGCAGTACGGTTGGTTCCTCTAGTGAATCATCGTAGTTTGGCCCAAAATCAACCGTTTCTTTTTCCAAGTCGCGGAGCAATTCCATCGCAACTTTTTGTAGGCGCGATTCGGTGTAGCGCATTGCTGCAGGACTGTCACCATCTACTGAACCAAAGTTTCCGTGACCATCTACAAGAGGTACACTCATGGAGAAGTCTTGTGCCATACGAACCATGGTGTTGTACACGGCTTGGTCGCCATGCGGGTGGAACTTACCAATCACTTCACCGACAGTCCAGGCGGATTTTTTGTAAGGCTTGCTAGGAGTTAGTCCTGATTCGCTCATCGCGTAGAGGATACGACGATGTACGGGCTTTAGCCCGTCACGCACATCGGGTAGCGCACGCGAAACAATAACACTCATTGAGTATTCGAGGAAGGACTGTCTCATTTCCTGATGTAGCGAAATGGGCAGTACCGTCGAGCCGTCATCTGTCGGCATAGGCATCTGAGCTTGATTCATTTTATCGTCAGCCACTACTTCTCCTTCTTAGCGATTTCTAAACTTCAAGTTACTTTAAATCTCAAGTTACTTTAAACTTCAAGTTACTTCTTGGTCAGTTAAGGGTGATAGGCATGTGCATAGCATCCTCGGATATCTAAAATCATTCTTCCTGCATATCTGAGATGGAATGTGAATGTAGGGGGTCGCTGGCTGAATGTGTCGCGTAGTAACTACGCAAACATTCTGACAGTGGTTCCCTACGTCGCATAACACTCAGATATCTAAGAAGCGGACGTCTTTGGCATGATTTTGTATAAACTCTTTACGAGGCTCTACTTGGTCTCCCATGAGGTCTGTTACGGTTTGCTCTGCCAGCATGGCCTCTTCTATGCTTACCTGTAGTAGCGTACGCTTCTTAGGGTCCATGGTGGTTTCCCACAGTTGGTCTGGATTCATTTCTCCCAAACCTTTGTAGCGTTGGATGTTGTACTTTGTGCCCTCTGGGGTGCTTGCAATCTTTTTTGCAAGATCTTCGTCAGAGTATAGATATTCCGATTTGCGCCCTACACTGAACTTGTACAGTGGAGGTTGCGCAATGTAGACATATCCTGCTTCAATCATTTCGCGCATATAGCGGTAGAAGAAAGTCAGGATAAGGATACGAATATGCGCACCATCAACATCAGCATCTGTCATGATAATGGCCTTGTGGTAGCGCACTTTTTCAAGGTCGAAATCTTCGCCGACCCCTGTGCCCATGGCAGTAATCATTGCCTGAAGTTCTTTGCTGGAATAGGCCTTGCTTTGACCAGCACGCTCAACGTTCAAAATCTTTCCGCGTAGGGGCAAAATTGCCTGGAAGGAACGGTCACGAGCCTGCTTTGCACTACCACCCGCACTGTCACCCTCTACAAAGTAGATTTCGGTTAGCGCTGCATCTTGCAATGAGCAATCTGCCAGCTTACCTGGCAGCGTGGAGCTACCCAGCATGTTGTCTCTACGCGACATCTCACGCGCATTACGCGCAGCTTCACGAGCCTTCGCTGCAGCAGTTGCCTTATTGATAATCTTGCGTGCTGGACCTGGGTTCTCCTCAAGGAATTCCGCAAGCCCTGCTGACACAATCTGCTGAACGAATCCGCGCATTTCCGGATTGCCCAACTTAGTCTTTGTCTGACCCTCAAACTGCGGGTCATGCAGCTTTACTGAGAGCACCGCGGTAAGACCTTCGCGCACGTCATCACCGGAAAGGTTTTTGTCCTTCTCTTTCAGAATGTTATTGCGGCGCGCGTAGTCGTTTATGGTACGCGTCAACGCATTCTTGAAGCCGTCAAGATGCGTCCCGCCCTCATGCGTGTTGATGTTATTGGCAAAGGCAAGCGAGGAGTCACTGTAGCTAGTCGTCCATTGTAGGGCAACCTCTACTTCACCTGCATCCCCATCTTGCTCAAAGTAGATGACCTTTGCGTTAACATTTTCTTTATTGCGATTCAGGTGCTTAACAAAATCCTTGATACCACCTGCATACTTGAACTCTTCGCGGCGTGGCTCTACCTGGCGCTCATCTGTCAAAGTGATTTTAAGATTGCGGTTGAGGAATGCCATTTCGCGCAGGCGTGTTTCAAGGGTCTCGAAGTCGAAGTTGACTGTCTCGAAAATCTCTGCGTCGGGCATGAAGCGGATTTTCGTACCTGTTGCCTTGGTCTTTGCACCCTTCTTCAGTGCTGCAGTACGCTTACCGCGCTCAAAGTCCATGCTCCAGACGAAACCATCGCGCTTTATTTCGACTTCCATCGTAGTAGAGAGCGCGTTTACTACACTGCTTCCTACGCCGTGCAGACCACCCGATACCTTGTATCCTCCGTCACCGAACTTGCCACCAGCATGGAGCACTGTTAAGACGACCTCTACCGTAGGTATGCGCAGCTTAGGATGCCTATCGACAGGAATACCACGACCGTTATCAGTAACCTCTACTGAACCGTCTGCTTTCAGCACCACTTCGATGGCACTACAATAGCCTGCCAAGGCTTCGTCAACAGAGTTATCTACGATTTCATATACCAGATGATGTAGACCACGCGGACCAGTGGAGCCGATATACATTCCGGGGCGCTTACGAACTGCTTCTAAGCCCTCTAAGACCTTAATATCCTTACCACTGTAAGTACTTTTAGATTGAGTCACAAATTGCCTTTCTTACGACACCAATATGATGCCTCTACGACATGTTGTATAACCTATCAATTCTACCACAAGGGAGGGTGGTTAAGAAGCAGCTGTAGGGTTTGTAGATGGTTCCTAGCCTTGCTTCTAGACTTAGCTCTGAACAGCTTTCTGGGCTTGCTTTTAGACAGTTTCTAGACGGGTAAATACCGTATCAATGCGCGAGAGGAAATTACTGGGATTACAGAGGCCGCTAAGCTGTTCTGGACTTAGGGGGCAAGCGTCGTCACTAGCCAGCAATTCTGCTAATGTTAAGCCTGTGCGGGCGGATTGGACGTCCTCCCATACCTGCATGGCATTGCGCTGTACTACCTCGTAGGCCTCTTCCCGCGACATGCCCATATCAATCAGTGCTAGCAGAATATGGCTGCTGTAAATAAGGCCTCTTGTTGCGTCAATGTTTGCCTTCATGCGTTCTGGATAGAGAACGAGTTCGTCCAATACCCAGGCAAGTTTGTTCAGCAGGTAGTTCAGGGCCAGGGTAGAGTCTGCTAGGACTACACGCTCTGCTCCTGAGTGGGATATGTCGCGTTCGTGCCAGAGGGCTACGTTATCAAAGCCTACCTGGGCATTTGCCTTGACCACGCGCGCCAGACCACAGATGCGCTCACTTATGATGGGGTTGCGCTTATGGGGCATGGCTGATGAGCCTTTTTGACCACTGGTGAAGGGTTCTTCTGCTTCCAAAGTTTCAGTTTTTTGCAGGGCACGAATCTCTGTAGCAATGTCTTCTGCTGAGGCTGCTATGGTAGCCAGTGCGCTGAGTACCTGTGCATGACGGTCGCGTGCCAATATCTGCGTCGACAGGGGGTCAGGAGTCAGCCCCAGCTTTTCGCAGACGTACTGCTCTACGAAGGGGTCAATGCTACTGTAAGTGCCCACTGCCCCTGATATAGCACCGACTGCGATGACCTCGCGTGCGTCTTGCAGGCGCTTTTCTGCACGGTCCATGGCATGTGCCCAGCGGGCGAACTTCATACCAAAGGTCATGGGTTCAGCATGTACCCCGTGCGTACGTCCAACACAAACCATATCGCGTGTCTCGAAAGCACGATGTTTACAGATTTCCTTAATTCGAGCGACGTCTGCCAGCAGGATGTCGATGGCCTGGACTATGAGGTAGGCCAGCGCTGTATCGCCTAGGTCAGAAGAGGTCATGCCATAGTGAACCCACTTTGAAGGCTCCCCTATGTTTTCTGCCATGTTAGTTAGGAAGGCTATGACGTCGTGGCGCAGTGTTGATTCTAGTTCTGCGATACGGTCGACGCAGAAGTCCGCGCGCTCCCTAATAAGGGCTGCTTCTTCGGCAGTAATTTCGCAGTCACCCAGCTGTGATTGGGCTTCGCAGGCAAGCACTTCGATTTCGCGCCAGACCTCGAACTTATTTTGCAGGGTCCAAATGCGCGCCATCTCTGGGCGACTGTAACGGTCAATCATAGTTTAGTGACAACTTTCTGATTCTTTGTTTTAACCTAATACAGAACCTAATCTGTGAGACCCGACATCAAAAGTGCGGGACGGAAGGTCCTAGCTAGCGACAGAGTCTAGCTGCTAATGCAAATGCAGTTGCTTAACTGCTGTTGCCTAGCTGCGCTTTCCGCGTAGTTCCTGGACGCGCTCACTCAGTCTACCCTTTGCAGATTCTACTAGTCCCATTCCCTCTACGTTTTCCTTAATCATAGGATTGTTGGTCCAATATACGAGGCCAATCGCTGGCCCAACATGAGTACCAATGGTAGGAGGAATCGCAAAAATAGGTGTCTCAATCTTTGGATATTTAGCGCGAATTGCTGGCAGGAGGACATCTTTCAGGAAGGTCTCCCCTTCTGCACGCTCTGGGATATAGTGAACACAGAGACCCTTTAGTCCACCTGATGCTTCGATATCTGCAAGCATCTTGTCCTTAATGGTGTTCAGCGCCTTTGGATAGGTGCGCACTTTCGCATAAGTATGAACGGCGCCTGTGATTTTGTCTGGCCCTAGAATGGGACAGAGCTTCAATGCAGTTCCCAGCATGGCACTTGCACGACCAATGCGACCACCGCGTGCTAGATGCTCTAGTGACTTTGGCGCAAAGAGGAAGCGTGTGCATGAGGTGATGTATTCTGCCATCTCCCTACATTCTTCTAAGCCTGCGCCCTCTTCGGCTAGCTTTGCGGCTTCGATTACAGGATAGGTCAAGCCCATGCCATTTGACTGGCTGTTTACTAGTGCGATGCGACCCTTTGCTTCTGGGCGACGCTCTTCGATGATAGATGCTGCGGTACGTGCGCCATCCATAGTTCCCGAAAGTGCACCTGATACAAAGATGCCCAACACATCGTTACCCGCATCGAGGACTTCTTCGAAGGCTTCGACCATGCTAGCTGTTGTTGGCTGAGAAGTTGTCGGCAGATTTTCCAAGTCCATGAGACGCTTATAGTACTCATGGTAGTCCATATCAATTTCAGGTTCTGCCTTGCCATCTTGGACGACAAAGAGAGTGACCTGCTTCAAGTCGTATTGGGCTATTTGCTCTGGTACCAGAGTTGCTGTTGAGTCAGTAACAATCTTTACTGCCATCTGAGGAGACTCCTTTACGTCTGTTTTACTTACCCTTGCGGGCAGGCGGATATTACTTTAGCGGCTATTACTTTAAATGAGTAGTTATTAGCATTGTGCGTGACAGGATTTTGCAGCTGAAACAGTCCCTTCATTTAAGGGGTCTGCCCCGTCTGTACACCTTTCACGTGCATCTAGTATACAGCTTATGTCTTCTGCAAAAGCATCTCCATCGGGAGCGGCACCCGTACGTTGCCATGCTTTTACGCGACATCCCCTGCAGATACGACTATAGCTACAGTTTTCTGGAGCACACATACCCTGGGGTACAGCAGCATCAATTTCTGCAAGGCGTCTAGTTGCTTCTGCAAAGCCGATTTCGTAAATATTGCCAAAGGTCCAGTCTTGCGCAAACTGGCAGGGCATAATGCCCCCTTCGGAATTAACCGTCATATGACCCTGTCCGACGGGACAGGCACTAAATATTTTGAGGCGGTCCAGACCTTTACTTATGTCGAGACCACGCTGTGTCAGTCCGCGCGCAATGTAAGGGATTACTGAAGGGATGGCGCCAATGTCATATTCAAAGTTATTTTCAGGGTCAGCTACTTCGTCAATGATAAAGTCACAGAACTCTCGCCACTGTTCATTGCTGATGCGTAGGCCCTCTTCCCCTTCGCTACGTCCACTAGTAATCAGGTCACAGATATAAACCATAGAGCAGTCCATCTCTTTTGCCTGTGCAATAAGGTCATAAATAAAGGGGTATGTATCCTTGCTGAGTGCGGCTTTGATAACAACCTTTACGCCTACTTTGCGAAGCTCTTTGATGGCAGCTATGATTTTGTCGTAAGTACCAGGGACTTCGACCATATTGTCGTGAAAGTCACGCGGACCATAAAGTGAAGTCGCGATGAAGCGCACCCCATTGTCTGCCAGGCGTTGTGCGCTTTCTGGGGTGATGAACGTACAGTTAGTGCTGATGGTTGGGCGCACCCCTGCCGCATTAACGCGCTCTAGAATGTCCCAGAAGTTGGGGTGCATCATGGGCTCACCGCCCGACAGGAAGACTACCGGAATCCCCGCTTCGTGCATGTTGTCAATCATCTGAAAAGCCTGCTCTGCGCTCAGCTGGTCAGGTTTTGTGCGACCATCTGCTGACATGTAGCAGTGATTGCAAAGCAGATTACAGCGATTAGTGATGTTCCAGATGAGCGACGAGGGTCGTCCTAGGCGTTTTGCTTCTTGCGCCTTGCTCTCTGATTCGCTGGCTGCACCCGTGAAAAAGAGTGACCTAACATGAGCCATGTGGCTAGCCTCCTGTGCCTATACCTTTTGTGTTCATTGCTTGCGGCCTGCCACCTATGCTTAAGCTTAGGTT
>WQVS01000058.1 GCA_009785705.1 Coriobacteriia bacterium | reverse complement strand
TCATAATTTCACCTCCTGCTATAGCAAGAGAAGTATCAAACAAAAGCTGAAGAAAATTATACTGCCAGACCTAGTGCACATAAGAAAGTCACTGTCATACTCAGTGCAAACAGTGTTGCACTGGCGATTTCAATCAACTGACAACATTGCGCTTGTCGCTTGCTTTTGCCTTTAAATGGTGATATCATGTAAAATATGTGATGAAATTGTGATGAATTGCAATTGTGAGGTCACATATGGACCGAATTCTTCTTGCGCGAAAGGCAGTACTATGAAAAAATGCCAGCCGAATTATAAAGAAAATTCTTCAATTTATACCCCGTCGTTTACTTGGCAAAAAAGAGTACTTGCATTTATTCTGACTTTTATCTTCCTGTTTACCAGTATGCCTACTGGATTGTTGTGTGGTTTTTCTACTTTCGACAGTTCAGTGTTTTCAGAAAATGCCTATGCGCGCGAAGGAGACGGGCATGAAAGTCGAGATGGACAAAAATCTAAGTATGAAATGCGAGGGGGAAGGTACAGGGCGGCTCCAGCAAGCTTTTCTTTTAATAAAGACTCCACTTCGCAATTTAAAGATTTTGAACTGGTAGAAATCAGTGAAGATTCAAATGTGTATCATGATTCAGAGACGGGAGAAATAGTAGAAGAGTTTTTCTCAAGTCCTGTACGTTTTGAAGGTGACAACGGTCAACTTGTAGATATTGATCCATCTTTGATAAAGAGTGATAAAGATGATTATGTTTACGAGAGTGCTGCTGGAGAAAGTGTCAACTTCTTCCCAGAAGCAATTGATGAGGAAACTCCATTTCTACTTACAAATGGCAATTATGAAATAGCTTTTACTTTGCTTGGTAAATCAGAAATAGTTTTGGATGAGGTCGAAGAGCAAGAATTTGTTGACGCCTTTGATGAAGCAGAAGATCGATTGATGGCAGCAACATACGATGTAGATGAAGACACCGTTTTCAGAGTAACCTCATCAGACATTGGCATTAAGAGCGAATTTGTACTCGATACTCCTCCCGAGCTCAACATCTTTTCATACGAGCTTAACTTGACTAACCTGGCCCCAGAACTTTCCGCTGACAGTTCTGAGGTCTTTTTATATTCTGAACTTACTCCAGATACGGTAGTAGCCACCATTCCTAGAGGTCTTATGTGGGACTCATCTGAAGAAGGTGCCTATTCAGATGACATATCGTATGAAATCGAAACACTTGAAGATGGCAAGTATATCCTGTCGCTTGTTGCAAGCAAAGACTACCTAAATGACTCTTCTCGAGTATATCCTGTAACGGTAGACCCTTCTGTTACTTGGCAAGGAACATTTGCTTCTAAGCCTGATGGTACTGGCTTTACAACACACTGGGTTAGAAACGGTGCAGATGCTGGTACTGTAATTGGAAATACAACATCTCTGCCTATTGGCATTGGATCTTCTACAGGAAGAACTCATAGGTCCTTTATGAGGGCTGATAGCATGAATTCGACCATTAAAGGCAAATCAGTTAATAGCGCAACACTGTACTTGCGACAAAAGACTACTGCAAGTGGCACTTCTGTAAGTGTACGCCGTGTTAACGAGCTCGCGAGTGGAGAGACCAATGCTTACGGTTCAATGACTTGGAATAATCAACCTGCATCTACTACACAAATTACAACATTTTCTACTGCGGCTGCAGATTCTACTCACAGTATCGATATTACATCTTGGGCAAGAGGTGTGTCGAATGGTTCACTTGTAGGAAACGGACTCTCTCTAAGGTCTGTAGACACTTCCAAATACGCAGAGTTTCATGGTGCTAATGACAGTAATGGCACGCGCAGACCAAGAATTGTGATTAGTTATGGAGACGCACCTGTTGCACCTGCTAGCATTGCTATTACTCCCACCATTTGGAGAAGTGGCCAAGTTGCTCCAAAGATGACTTGGGGTGCAGTTAGCGGAAATACAACCATTTCTTCTATGCAGTATCGCATACTGAGCGGTACCACCTTTGATGCAAGCGGAGCGCACACTGCAGGCTCTACTGTTGTAAAAGACTGGACAGCAACTCCTAATCCCACCACATCTCAGAGCACTTCAGGCTTTAATCTGCCCACCAATCTCGCGCAAGGCTGCTACCGAATACAGCTAAGAGGGGTAGATGCCTATGGTGCTACAGGAGCTGCCATTGGTGCGTGGCTACACGTTGACAATACAGCACCCACTTTAAATGTCAGCACAACACCAGTAGCTCCTGCCACCAGTGCTAGTACATATGGTAAATTGCCAAACACTTCTTGGACGAGTGCGACTGATAGTCACAGTCCAAATTGCAGTCAAAAACGCGTAACAGTTAGAGTACGTGTTCAGAGACCAGACAACTCAACTTCTGACTGGAGAAGCGTAACAACAGCCGCCCAGTCACACACAGCAGGCACTGCTAGTTTTACAACTTCTGAAATGCCAGCAAATATGCCAGGCCTCTATACTTTGCAGCTTCAAGCCATTGATAGAGCAGGGAATGAGTCTGCCATAAGAAGTTATCCATATTACTATGATGGAATCGCACCAACACTTGTTAGTGCAGAGTTAAATCCTCCACCTAATGAAAATCAGTGGTACAAGGATGAAGGAATTCCAAGTATCTCGTGGGAAGATTTAGCGGATCTTCCTGTCTATAGCGGCAATCAGCACAAGCTTCAGATTGCTATAAGCAAAGCTGGAAATCCTGTTCCTGCCTACACTGACCTCACATCGTTTACTGCTTTTGACTCAACAGGAGTCGAAGCTTTTGGAGAGATCGCAGTGCCACATACACTCTTTCCAGAATCTGGGTCAAACAGCTTGCCGACTAGTGGCAAATATGAAGTGCGAGTTCGACCAGTAGATAAGGCAGGAAATGAGGGTGTTCCTCACAAAATTGATTATTGGCTAGATACTGTGAAGCCAGAGTTGACTTTACGCCTTGTTGATCTTGTGGGAGAAGAGATTGCTACGAGCACAGACAATAATACATTTGGCCTAGACATTCCTGTTGTAGAAGATTCGGCAAGAATAGACGCAGAAATTCTTGAGGAACATAGCGGCTTTGAAGGCATGCTTACTATCGAAGGTATTAGCACATATCACTTTGTACAGTACCCGATATCGATTTCATCAAATTTTGATTTATGGGCAAAAATTCTTCCAAATGGCACATATCGTGCAACCTTGAGCGGTAAAGACAAGGCAGGAAACACTGCTCAAGACGCAAGTATTGATTTTCGGATTCAGACCTTGATGGCAGCACCAACTATCAGCCCAATGCTTGGCAATGGCTTTATAAGTGCTACAGAAAAATTCGATCTTTCTTGGCGCTTCGTTACAGGGGGAGAGAGTGCGCGAAGTGGTCTGCAGTGGGCATTTGCCGAAGAAGGTGTAGATGCATCAGACCTTGTGTGGACAACATTTGAGATTTCTTCCAGTGTTGGCAGTTTCTCTGTAAATGCTCCTATAGATGAAAATAATCCTAGTGATGCGACATATACCTTGCTTGTGAGGGGAGTAGACAAGCAGGGAATTCCAGGGCGCATTGCTTCGGTAGACCTTTATCATGTTGCAACAGGTCCTGAAGTAGAGATTACCTCATTTGATGCAGGCATTATTACAGGAACAGTAACGAGTAGATTTTTGTACGACTATACTCTCTCTATTAAGGAAAAAGATGCTTCGGAAGAAAGCTTTGAAGAGCTGTCGCAGGGAAGCGCGAATGTGTATGGCTCTACGCTGGGCTTTATAGACATTGCTAGTACCTATCCTTCTGGACAAGCCTACACTATACGATTGCAGGCAAAAGACAAGGTAGGAAATATATCCCAGTTTGATTTTGACATTGAAAATGCAGTTGGAGCAGAGAGTCTCATCCAGCAAAATAACCTAGAGCTACAGTTGCCAGAAGATGGAAAAATATTTTCTGCTGACACGAACATCACCACCAGTGCACTTAAAGGTACTGACCTTGATTGGTACATAGGCGGAAAGCAGGCAACATCGAGCGAGGCTGATGCATTTAGCACCGACTTTGCTAACTCCACACTGTGGCCAGAAGGAAGCTATCACAGTGTTGTTGCTTCTAGTGCAGTACTTAGTGCGCCTATAGGTAGTGGAGACATTGCACTATCAGCTCAAGACTTCAAGTATGTTACAGGAGGAGAGTTTGTAACAAACGCAATAATCCCAGAAGAGAGCGCTCAAACAATTCGACTTATTACACGTGAGATAACAACGGCTTTGCCAATCTCTGCACTGGGCATAAATACAAACATTCCAAACCTCTCAACCTACGTATCCTTTGACGGTGGCGAGTGGTATCTGCTGGAAGCTAGCAGTGCGAAATTGAAAATTTCTGATTTGACTACTGACATTTTGTACTCTTCGAGCTTCAGATTAAAGCTATTTATAGACATTGAAGGAGGAGAAAAAAGCATCGCACTCGATAACATCTCAATTGGTGGCGACTTTTTAGCTCCAGATATTTTCCACATTGACTTTCTATCTCAAGTGGGCACGATGGACCTTGTTGCTCGTGACAGGTTAGATTACAAAACTTATTTCACGTGGAGCGCAAATCAGAGTCCATCAGATGATATTAACTTTGAAATCTTTTCCGCGCAAAGCGAGCTAACTCCGATTGACTTGTGGAAAAGTGTTGCTGAGGGACTGACAGAAAATTATTTTGCATCTCCAAACGTTGATTATTCGCGAGATTATTACTACATGGTACGCCCAGTGAGGATTGTAGGACGCGGTGAAAGTGCTGTAAAGATTTACGGTACCCCTAGTAATGTCGCCATCTCACACGCACCTGACTCAAACGAGTTTGTTAAAAGGCTGGGAATCCAAGATTATTGGGAATATGAATCTGTTGATGTTCCTCAAGGTTCTGCAAGCATAGAGAAGTCCATGGGTAACTTTGTTTACCAACAAACCGATAGAGAACTTGAGGGTGCTACCTTCTTGCAAGATGGTATAACACGTACCTATAACGCACAATCTTCGTTGGTGTTTCCCTTTGGTGTAGGTACAGATTTTTCTTACAATGTAGAGCTGCTTGAGCAAGCTCAAGGAGACAGCTACGTATTTAAAGATGATACAGGAACACTGCGCACCTTTTCCTACAGTGAAGCGCATGATACCCACTTTACTCGCGATTCCATGCGTGCTCGTTTGCAAAATTTTGACGAGCCACGCAAAGTAAAGGTGCGAGTAGACATTGGAAGCGAAACTGAAGCAGCTCGCCATGAGACATTGCTTGTAGGACATGTTGTTACTTTGCACAAAAAGAACGAGTATTGGTTCAACCAGGGCGGTCAACTCATATTGATAACCGATAAAGCTGGGCTATTCGACAGTCCTCTCGAGGCAAATGCAGAATACTATGTTGTTAATCCTGATACGCAAGACTACCTTGTATTTAGCTACAATCCTGAAACGGGCTTGTTAAGTCAAGCAAGTGATAAAACGGGCAGGACAATTCAATTTGTCCACAACAGCAGTCGCCTTATATCAGCAGTGCGCCTGCCAGATGACTCCATTGTTAGCTACAGCTACGACAATATGCGCTTGACAGACGTGCGCTTACATGACGTTAAGGTGAGCGGAAATGAATTTAGCGCAGAGACTACCTTTGCGCAGTCAAGCGAAGACATAGTGTATTCCTATGATTGGTCAAAGCCGCATATCTGGTCAAATAGACACTATATGACAACAATTAACGGTGCTGCAGATGAGGCTACGATTGATGTTTCGCAAACGACCATTGATTATAAGTCATTTGAAAAAGATGAATTGTTCTTGCAGGCAGTATCTGCCATCAGTCCTTTGGGAGACAAGGTTGAGCTTGACTATTGTGAAGATTTTAAAGAGACAAGCACTGAAAAAACACCATACGGCTTAAATAGTCCTACTGTAGCAACAAAAACAAAATTTACTATTGAAGGACATCCCTACCTCCTGCAAGAAGGTACTGCACAAGAGGTTGAGCAAAATAAAGGACGTACTGTGGCAAAGACATGGCAGAACTACTTGCTGACTAGCACCACAACACATTTTGACTATCATGAGTTAGCAGATGACGGAACAATCACAACAGTCACAATCCCTGTAGTCAGCACTACAGATTACAATGCTCTGGGCTTATCAGAAGCTTTTGTAGAGAGGGTAGACGGACAAATTGTTGAAAGTGGAGAAAGCATCTTTGATGCTGATGGCACAAACGAAGAGCTTTCTACAGAAGATAGAGTTTTTGACGAAAACGGACAAGTCACTTCGCACTACGAGTGGGAATTTGATGACGACGGAGATGAAATAGCTGCACTTGATGCCATCTATGAAACGGTAAGCACAAGAGAATATTATGCAAACGGTCTACTAAGGTATGAACTTACCTCGCTGCAAGAGCTTGAAGATGGCGAAGCAGTGGGTGCTTCTGTACCTCAAGTTGAGACAAATTATGAGTACGACCGGTGGGGAAATGTAACATATGAACTTGTTACAGAATTTGGGTCACCTGATGTTTCTAGAGAAACTGTTCGGGAGTTTGATTTCTTAGGACGCATAGTTTTTGAAAGTACAAAAACACTTACTTCTGACAGTCTTGAAGAAGTTATCACGTTTGAAAATATCTATGACAATCAGGGAAGGCTAACATCATCAAGTTTGACAGAGCCAAGCGGTAGAGTAGCCACTACATCCACAACTTACAACCCTAATGGTAGTGTAAAAGCTCAAACTGACGACAGAGGAATTACTACGACGTATACTTACGACAAAGCAGGCAGAGTTACAGAAACTATAGAGTCAGTTGATGAGAATGAAGTTTCAGACAAGATAACAACTATTGAATATGGATACGAAACGATAGAGCTGAATACTCCAGATGGCACAAAGACATATGAAAATGTGCAGGTTACAACAACCACTGACTCTGCAGGACTTGTTAGTAGAGATTATATGGACGCCTTGGGTAGAGCTATTCGCTCTACGTCAAACGGCATAAATATAGACACTACTTACACTAGAGATGACAAAGCATTTGCAACCATTACACTTCCAGAAGAACTTCTGCGAGAAGATGCGAAAGTTCTATTAGAGCTTTGTGATAAATATGGCAATTTGCAGCATTCAATTGAATTCCCTACTTTTGAAAATGGTAGTTACAAAATAGGCGAAGAAAGCATCGTTACAACTTCTTTGCATGACGCGAGCGGGAAAGTACTTTCAAGCACTGATGCGTTAGGTAATTCTACATACTTTACTTATGACGATAGGGGAGATATGGCATCAGCTACGATGCCAGAGTCTAATCACGTATTGCCTACAGGCAAAAGCTCAGAGGTTTCAGCAGCAGAAGTTAGCTTCATCAATGGAGAAATTGATTCAGGTGGAACAATAAGCACTGCAATAGATGCTCTGGGACGCATTTCACAAGTTACCTCTGACCCAAGTGGAAAAATGCTTTCTGCTACAGACTTTGGTCGAGCTTCAATAGTAGGGAACAGTACAGATGTAGAGCCCATTGTAACAACGTTCACTCATAACGATAAGGATCAAGTTGTAAGGGAGACTTTGAGCAATGGCGACTACAAGGTGTATAGCTACGATGTAAATAATAACAACATACAGACACAGCGCTACTTCGCTGACGGCAGTTTAGAGATTACGAGTAAGTCCACCTTTGATGATAAAAATCAACTTACGTCCACCATTGATTATCAAGGCAATCCGCCAAATGAAGATGTTTTATACTGTCAGTATTTTGAATATGACAGTGCAGGCAAAGTGATAGCAAGTTACGAAGGTCACAATTTGCCACAAGGAGAAGATGACGAAAAGACTTATTACCACTATGACGCAGCAGACAGGCTGATTGGCATTACATATCCTGATTTTCAAGGCGTAGGTTCAGAAACAATAGAGGGACTCGATTATAGCTTTGATGAGTATGGCATGTTGAGTACAGTTACTGCTCGGGTGAAGGTAGATGCAAATATAGAGAATCGCCTGCTAGAAGAGTACAGTTATGACTTGTGGGGCCAGGTAGCAGAAATAAAGGCTCATTACAGCTTAGATGACGCGTACATGGTTAAGTCATATACATATGATAGCTTTGGCAGAATAATGAGCATTGAATATCGATTAAGTTCAGACTTAGAAGAAGTACTTGAATCGTTTAACTATGAATATGATAAGTCGGGAAACATTGCGCAAGAAATTCATGAGGTCAACTTTGAAGGCATTGAAGAAAATGAACAAGAAATATCAGATCTTTACGGAGACATTCGCACCTATGAATATGATGAAGTTGGCAGGTTAGTAAAGTCAGAATCTGTAGCAAACGGAACTAGTACCTATGCTTATGATAAAGCTGGAAATAGGCGCTTCGAGTCATCAGGCGATAGTGAATCTTGGTCAATCTATAACGGGCTTAATCAGTTAACAGAAAAAGAATTTGAAACCGATTCGATTCAATATGAGTATGACGCAAAGGGTAATCAGGTGCGCGAGATAGGATTAGGTGTCGATAGATATTTCACCTACAGTACAGATAATAGACTGCTTAGTGCAGTTGATGGCGTAAGTGTAGTCAATGAGAACACTTACAGAGGTGACGGACAGCGTATCTCTAAGGTAGAAAATGGGCAAGTCAAAAATTACATCTATCAAGATGGTGTAGTGCTTTATACTGCAGATGAAGCTGATGAGGTTCAAACATTCCATCTAACTTCTCCTGGTGGAGGACTCATTGCGCTGCAACACTTCGAAGAAGAAAGTTCACACTTTACAGGAATTACAAAAGACATACG
>WQVS01000057.1 GCA_009785705.1 Coriobacteriia bacterium | reverse complement strand
TCAGATGCCGCAGCAGGAATTGCGCAATCGTATGGGATACATTCCACAAAAGGCCGTACTTTTCACAGGTACTCTTGCTGAAAATATTCGTTACGGCAAACCAGATGCAAGCGATGAAGAAGTAATCGAAGCACTGAAAATTGCACAAGCCTGGGACTTCGTAAAGACACTTCCCGAAGGACTAGATTCAGAAGTTGCACAGGGGGGCACGAACTTTTCTGGTGGACAGAGGCAGCGCCTGGCCATCGCACGTGCTTTAGTCAAAAAGCCTGAAGTTTACCTGTTCGACGACAGCTTCTCAGCACTGGACTTGCGCACTGATGCCCAACTGCGCGCAGCCCTTAAGCCGCTGCAAAAAGACAGTACCATGATTATTGTTGCTCAGCGCATCATGACCATTCAAGACGCCGACCAAATCATGATTTTAGAAGACGGCCGTATCGGTGGCATCGGTACACATGATGAACTTATGGCAAGCAACACCGTCTACCAAGAAATCGCAGCTTCTCAGCTAACTGCAGAGGAGGTGGCACAGTATGGCGCGCACAAAGAGAGATGAGCAAATCCAAAGGGAAAGACGACATGGCTCACAGGCCAGCAGTATAAACGCAGGTGCCGCCATTGCTGCACCCCCTGCAGAAGTTGATGATTTCAAGGGGACACTGAAGAAGTTCGTCACCTTATTCAAGGGCGACAAGTCATCGCTCATTTTGGCTGTGCTGCTGGCGCTACTGGGGGTCTTGGCAACAGTGCTGGCTCCGCGAATATTGGCAGAGGCCACTAACGAACTGGCCAACTTTGTTACTGCGACCTATGCCGCAGCTCAGGATGCGACTCTGGCTATTCCTGCAATAGACTTCAGTTTCATTGCATGGATACTGGCTGCTGTGGGTGCGCTCTACCTTTTGGGTGCTGCATTTAGCTATACTCAGCAACGTCTTATTATTCGGATAACGCAAAAGCTTATTCACGGCTTGCGACAAAAGGCATCCGAGAAATTAGACCGTCTACCTCTTAGCTACTTTGACCGCAAGTCCTATGGCGATACTCTGTCGCGCATTACTAACGATATTGACCTTATCAATACGAACCTTCAGCAGGTTATGACGCAGACCTTGACCTCGCTGATTATGATTGTTGGAATCCTGGTAATGATGTTTGTCATCAACTGGATGCTGGCACTGATTTCTTTACTTGCACTGCCGATAAGTATGCTGCTTACTGCCTGGGTTGCGCCAAAGGCACAGCGCTTCTTTGGCAGGCAGCAGGCTCAACTGGGCGAACTCAACGGGCAGATTGAAGAAAACTTTAGTGGTCATAACGTCATCAAGGCCTTTAATCGTGAAGAGGCGTCCATTGAGCGCTTCCGCAAGACAAATGAAAAGCTGCATGGCAGCGCATGGAAGGCACAGTTCCTAACCAGCGTTCTGATGCCCCTGTTTACACTGGTTACCAATGTTCAGTACGTGCTGATTGTGGCCATTGCTGCGGTTTTAACTCGTCCAGAAGTCATGTTTTTAGGCACAAATATAGGTGCTTTAGAGATTGGTCTGATTCTGGCCTTTATCCAGTATGTTCATCAGTTCCAGCAACCTCTAGTGACAACGGCGCAGATGGCGAACCTAATCCAGGGAACTATTGCTGCAGCAGAACGCGTCTTTGAACTACTGGAAGAGGAAGAGGAACATCCAGACGAAGAAGAAGCTGCTAAGCATGATACGCGTCCTCGCGGGGCAGTCAAACTGGAAGCTGTCAACTTTGACTATCTACCAGGGGAGCCCCTTATCCGTGACTGGAGCCTAGAGGTAAATCCCGGTGAGATGATTGCAATCGTAGGTCCGACTGGTGCAGGCAAGACAACCATTGTGAACTTGCTCATGCGCTTCTATGACATAGACAGTGGCACTATTCGTATTGATGGCATCAATACGCAAGACATGACCCGTTCTGACACGCGAGGGCTTTTCGGTATGGTGCTACAAGACACCTGGCTCTTTAACGGAACGATATATGAAAATATTGCCTATGGTCGCGAGGATGCCAGCAAGGAAGACATTATCGCTGCAGCAAAGACTGCTTTTGCTGACCACTTCATACGTACCCTGCCAGATGGTTATGACACTGTCTTGCAAGAAGACGCCCAGAATCTTTCCGTAGGACAGCGCCAGCTACTAACCATTGCCCGTGCAGTACTCCGGAATTCCCCCATAATGATTCTGGATGAAGCGACGAGCAGTGTAGATACGCGGACTGAGAAGTTGATTCAGGCAGCAATGGCTCGCCTTATGGAGGGCAGAACCAGCTTTGTGATAGCTCACAGACTTTCAACCATACGCGATGCTGACAAGATAGTGGTAATGCAGCAGGGCCGTATCGTAGAGACAGGCACCCATGAAGAGCTACTTGCAAGTGGCGGCTTCTATGCAGACCTGTACCTATCTCAGTTCGCCGAAGATGATGGCGCTTAGCGGGCCCCCGACCATGGGATTACAACAATGAAGCGCAAGCGACTCATAATCGATGGCTATAACCTAATGTTTCAGGCTGACCCCTACGCAAAGCTTGCGCGTGAGGGGGAGTGGGACCTAGCGCGCGATGCCCTTATCTCTGACGTAGCCTCTTATGCGGGACAGCAGTTTGATGCAACTGTCGTGTTTGACGGAAAGGGCAATCCTGTTTCGCAACGCAAGGAAGAGCAGAAGCTGGGCCTGAGCATTATCTTCTCTGACTATGGGAAAAGTGCAGACTCAGTCATCGAACGCCTGGCAAAGCAGGCTGTTGACGCAGGTGTAGAGGTAGAACTAGTAAGCAGTGATGCCTTAGTGCAGTGGACTTCCTTGGGAAAAGGAGTAGTGCGCCGCAGTGCGGCAGAGTTTGCCCAACAGCTAAGCTTTGGCTACAGTGAGTGGGAGCGAGAGCGTGACTCCCATCCCAAGCGCTCAACACTGGCAGATCGCGTAAGCCCCGAGGGCGCAGAACTCCTCCGTAAGATTAGGGATGAGCAGTAGGGAGTAGAGCGCAAGTATCTTGAATTGGGTATAGGCTCAAAGACTTTATTTTGTCAATTTGAAATCTGGTATGATGTTTCAGGACATTTGACCACAGCCTTATGTATACTATTGCCGCTACTGACTTTATTCAACAACTACAGCTTTGCAGAGGATGCTCTATGAGCTTCTCTCGTGTCGAAGTCTGTGTACTTTGGCTAGTAGGCTAAAATATAATGTCGACTTATAAAAAACCAACCCCAAAAAAGAGCAAATACATCCGATTATCTGTAGACCAATCGGTTCTTTTGATAGCGGTTGCATCTTTGCTTTTGACACTTGTTACTCTTTTAATTCAGCCGATTTCTGCCCCGGAGCTTTGGTTAAACTTTGTTGCGAATAAGGGTGTAAATTTTTTCCTGAATTGGTTTCCTATTTTTCTTGCAATGGTGCTTCTCTATTTTACTGGCATGGGTGTAATGCCAGTAATCATGACGGTTAGCGCAATAGTGATCGCAATGGGCGTGACCAACCGCTTTATGATTTTACTGAGAAGTGATCCTTTTATGCCCTGGGATTTGCAATTGATTGGTGAATTCGTAGGTATCGTCGGCGCCTTTAGCCAGAGGGATATCTTTGCGGTCGCCGGGGGAGTTTTCGCCTTTTTGCTTGTGGCAATATTGTGCAGTATTTTTGTGCGAAGCAAGTCCATGGGGCCTTCGCCAAGAGTGACTGCTGTTGGATTTTGCCTGATTGTGGCTTTGGTGGCAAATTTCTCACTTTACAACAATATGACGCTAAATCAAGACTTACGTGTTATCAATGAAGATTGGAATCACAGGTGGAGTGCGGTAGGAAGGAGCAATTCGAAAGGGTTTCTCTACAGTTTCATTTATTACTACAATACGGTTCGGCCCAACATGCCAGAAGGCTATAGTTTGACTGCTGTGAAAGAGACAATAGAAGCAGGCAACACGGATGGCATCGAATCTTTGGCTGGTGGACAGCACCCCCATATTGTTATGGTGATGAGTGAATCCTTTTCCGATATTAGCATGTCTCCGTACTTTGACTTTAGAGATCATGTGGATCCGCTGGAAAATTATCAAGCAGCACTAGAAGACTCCATAGCAGGAGACATTTTTGTTCGTGGTTTTGGTGGATGGACTGCTGAAACAGAATTTGACGTATTGACTGGACTTAATGCGAGGCACTTCCGTAGGGCACCTTTTGCTTTCCGTTTGATTAATTCAGAATTTGAATCTCTGGCTACAAAGCTAGGATCGATAGGATACAGAAACGGCTTCATGCATCCTGGTGATGCCTGGTTCTACAATCGACAAAACGTTTATTCGCACATAGGATTCGAAGAACTTGTTTTTGTAGACGACTTTGAAGATGCGAACGAAAGAGGAGGCTTTGTAAGCGAAGCAGATGCTGCCGATCGCATCATTCAGATGCTCGATGATAGCATTGAGAATTATCCTGGTGTTCCATACTTTAATTTTAGTGTCACTATTGAAAATCATGGTCCATATCTTGGTAAGTATGAAAATGAGTATCCTGAAATTGCGATACCTAATTTTGATACTGACTTGAACTTTACACAATCTGAATTGAACGAATTGTCAAATTATTTTGAAGGATTAAGAGCTGCAGACGAAGAGATCGGACGACTCATTGATCACTTTAGCACACTGTCGGAACCAGTAGTTTTTGTTTATTTCAGCGACCATCTCCCGATGCTTCCGCTAGATATATACAATCAATTGATGTCTGATGTCTACGAGCCAGGTTCGTTAGAAAGTTTAACTAGACTTCATAGAGTCCCGTTCTTTATTTGGTATAACGATGCCGCTTTAGATCTTTACGGAATTGATCATATTTCAGACTTAGAGGAAGACGACGACATGTTCATTTCCGCATCTTTTCTTGGTGCCTACGTGTTGGAGCTGCTTAATTTTAGAAACATATCACCCTTTATGGAGCACAATATGGAATTGAGGCGACGATTCCCCCTTGTTGACTACGAGGAATCATTTGATGCACAGGGAAGATCAAGCGACTCTTTTGCGGAATCAGAACTGGGGATACTAAGACTGTATCGAGACTGGTCTTACTTCAAGGTTTTTGATGACTAATGAATGTGAGCCTGCATGTCTGATGTGACTCTATTTGCATACCTTTTTTGGCTACTACAATTGGGCCTTTTTGTTTTTGGCATGTATTACTTGATGATTAGTCTTTTCGGGTTAGGAAAAGTCTCCAAAATTCCTGCACGCGAACCAGTAAAACGCTTCTTGTTGCTTGTTCCTGCACACAATGAGGAAGCTGTAATTGGATATTTGGTTGATAATCTTGTGAACGATCTTACTTATCCAGAAGATCTTTATACTGTATTTGTAATTGCAGACAATTGTACAGATGCTACAGCTGATATTGCACGCAGAAAGGGCGCGACAGTACTTGAAAGCACTACTCCTCTCGGAGAAGACAAAGGCAAACCCTTTGCAATCAAAGCAGCACTCGATTATCTAGGCGACCAATTGGTGGAGCGCTATGATGCTGTGGCGGTATTCGATGCTGACAATTTGGTTGATTCGAATTATCTTGAATGCATGAATAGTCAATTGCTTAGTGGAGAAAAGGTAATTCAGTGCTATCTGGATTCGAAAAATCCAACCGATAATCATATTGCCCTAGGCTATGCGATTTCTTACTATTCAATGAATCGCATGTGGCAGCTTGCCAAGTATCGCTTGGGCTTGCCAAATGCGATTGGTGGTACAGGCTTTTGTATTGATACAAAAGTAATAGAGCAGATTGGATGGACTGCAAGATCACTCACAGAAGATCTTGAGTTCACCATGCAGTGCATTCTTAATGGGATTCAAGTGACTTGGTGTCATACGACTCGTGTGTACGATGAAAAGCCTGAGAGCCTTAAAGCTTCATTAGTCCAACGTTTGCGATGGTGTCGTGGACACTGGGATGTTGCTTTTAGATATGTTCCAAGGCTGCTAACAAGAGCGATTACAAAACGTGACTTCCGCGCTATCGATGGAGTCATTTACCTCTCTATGCCTGCGTTTATGATTTTTATTGCGCTTATGTGGTTTCTCTTTATTGTGGGGGCATTAATCTTGGGACAAACTATCCTTTATTTACTAGCATTGTGGCTTTGGGTTACTCTTTGGATACTGTCAAGGATCTATTTGCTTATTGTCTGCAGTTTAGATTCGAGCGTGAGCTACAGTAAGGTTGAAGCAGTGTTTTCACTAATGTTTTTCAATCTGACCTACATCCCCTTGTCATTTTGGGGAATGCTTACAAGCAGGAATAAAACATGGGTCCGTACCGAACACACCAGAGGTATCCCTAGTATTCTTAAAGAAGGTTAAGATTTCGCGACAGAAAAAAGGAGAATATTTGTCATAAATATGGATTAATTGTGCACATTATTTGAATATTTGGTATGATGTATCGGAGATAAGACTAAAGCCACGGTACTAAAGACTGGATGTGCGGCAATGAATCCATCAAATCGCCACAATTTATTGTCGAGATATTTTCTCGCCCTGTTCCCCCTGTCAATCTTCTTATATGCAGAGCCAGCATCTTCTCGCTTTGCGACAACAAAGAATCCCGCAGCAGCGAAGAATCCTGCAGCGACCTCTGACAAAAACGGCTCTAGAAATCACAAGCACTTTCGTCTATCCGTAGATCAGTCATTTGTTGTCATAATAGTAGCTTCGTTACTGCTGACCCTTGTGACGCTTTTAATCCAGCCGGTAGCTTTTTCTGACCTATGGAGAATCACCCTTGAAAACAATGGCTTAAATTTTCTCTTAAACTGGCTACCAATCTTGTTTTTCATGGCAGTCCTCTACTTTATTGGCCTGGGAACTGTGCCCTCAATAATGATGGCAAGTGCTGTATTTGTGGCCATGAGCGTCACGAACCGCTTCATGATTTCATTTAGAAATGATCCGCTTATGCCTTGGGATTTGCAGCTGGGCGGCGAGCTCGCGGGAGTTCTTGAAGCCTTTGATGCACAGTTCATGCTGACTTTGATTGGGGCTATTTTTGCTTTTGTGGTAGTTGCTGTAATTCTTTCCTTAGTAGTGAGGAGTGAGCGACTTGAGCTATCACTAAGGATGATCATGCTTGCTTTATGCCTCATGGCTGCACTATTTATCAATATTTCGACCTACCATGATAGCGACCTCAATTTAGGCATGCATGTTAGCGGAAGTTTCCTAAATGCCGTCGATAGGAACAATTCAAAAGGATATCTGTATAGCTTTATTTATTACTTAAATACTGTGCGCCTAACAGAACCAGAGGACTATGACCCCGAATTAATTCAAGAGATGATTGCTGCGGCAGATACGAGTGGTATTGAGAGAGCCAAAGAGGGCAATCGGCCTCATATCGTTATGGTCATGGGCGAAGCTTTCTCTGACATCAGCCTGTCTCCGCACTTTGATTTTACTGACAGCGTAGACCCGCTTGAAAATTATCAAGCAATCCTAGAGGATTCTATATCTGGTGATATTTTTGTACAGGGTTTTGGAGGATGGACCGTACAGGCGGAGTTTGATGTTTTGACAGGCCTTAACGCACGCCACTTCCGTGCTACTCCTTATGCCTTCCGTCTAATCAATTCGGAGTTCGATTCACTTGCTTCAATATTGAGCAGGGTAGGCTATCAAAATGCCTTTCTTCATCCTGGGCATCCGTGGTTCTATAACAGACATAATGTATATGCGCACTTGGGCTTTGAAGAGCTTGTCTTTGATGAGGCCTTTGAGCAGGTCTCTACGCCTGGCGGTTTTGTAGGAGAAGAAGATACCATCAGCTATCTCTTGCAGATGTTTGATGACAGTATAGAGAGCCATCCAGATAGCCCCTATTTCAATTTCTGCGTCACAATTCAAAATCATGGCCCTTATCGTGACAAGTATGACAATGTAGCAGTTCCCAATTTTGCTTCTGACCTTAATTTGTCAGAAACTGAGATGAATGATCTTTCAAACTTTTTCCATGGGCTAAAGGATGCAGATGCAGGAATAGGGCAAATGGTTGAACATTTTAGTGCATCGCCCGAGCCTGTTGTTTTAGTGTACTTTAGCGATCATCAGCCAATGCTTTCACAGGCGATGTATGATCAAGTATTTCCTCTTTCTCAGAACCCAGAAGCAATTGAAGAATTGACACGTTTGCATAGCGTCCCCTTCTTTATATGGTTTAATGATGCCGCTTTGGAACTTTACGAGCTTGAACACATTTCAGAGCTAACAGATGATGAGGACCTATTCATGTCGGCATCTTATCTGGGGGCTTATGTTCTTGAATTGCTTGAACTTGAAAACATTTCACCCCTTATGGACTTCAACATGGATCTAAGACGACGCTTCCCGATTGTTCATCAATATAAGTCCTTTGATTCTCTTGGAAGACCAAGCGATTCTTTGCCTAAGTCAGACCTTCTGCCTTTAAAGATATACGAGGATTGGTCTTACTACAAGATGCTCCACCACGATTAAAGTAAGGATACTAAAATGTCTGAGCTAACTGTTTTTGCTTATCTATTTCTAATATTGCAAGTGGGAATATTTGCTTACGGTATGTATTTTCTGGCGATTAGCTTCTTTGCCTTTGGCAAGGTTCCCAGCGCCCCGAGGCGTGCGCCCACAAAACGCTTCTTGCTGCTTTTGCCTGCTCACAATGAGGAGGCGGTGATTGGATACTTGGTCGATAATCTTGTAAATGGCTTAGACTATCCGAAGGAGCTTTATACTGTTCGCGTGATTGCAGACAATTGCAGCGACAACACAGCAGAGATTGCCCGTCAAATGGGTGCATCGGTACTCGAAAATACTACTCCGCCAGGGGGAGACAAGGGCAAACCCTTTGCAATTAAGGCAGCATTTGATGATTTGGGTGACCAGCTAACAGAATA
>WQVS01000056.1 GCA_009785705.1 Coriobacteriia bacterium | reverse complement strand
TTGTTGCGCATCATCAATACTCCTAGGCGAGGCATTGGCAATACCTCCATACAGGCAGTGCAAGCACTGGCGTATCGTGAAGGCTTGAACTTTGAATCAGCTTTGCGCCGCGCAATTTCTGACGATATTCTGCGCCCAGCTGCGAAGCGAGCATGCACTGCTTTTGTTGCAGCACTTGATGAGATGCGATCTTACCGAGGTGAACTTGCTCGTGTTGTGGAGGCCATTATTACCGCTTCGGGCTTACTGGCGCACTTTGAAGCGCAAAATACTGATGAAGCTGCAGGTCGCGCTGAAAATATTAGAGAATTTGTGAATGTGGCAGCAGAATTCGAAGCTAGCCATGCAGACAGCATGCTTGCCTCCACGGAAACAGAAGGGGAGTATGTTCAGTCTGTCGCGAGCATGGATGTTGCCGTAGATGATTTGGCAGATGACCCTTCAGATAATGCGCTACTTTTTGCCTTTATGGAGTGGCTGGCCTTGCGTTCTGATTTAGACTCACTGAGTGGTGAGAGTGACACCGTCACTATGATGACGGTACACACTGCAAAGGGACTTGAGTATCCTGTGGTGTTAGTTGCAGGCATGGAGGAATCACTCTTCCCTCATGCGAATTCAATTTATGATAGCAGTGGACTTGAAGAGGAGCGCCGCCTTGCCTATGTAGCAATTACTCGCGCGCGTGAGCGCTTGATATTGACACGTGCTGCAGGACGTATGAGCTTTGGGGCTCCTACTCAAAATCCGCCCAGTAGATTTATTGCAGAGATTCCAGAAGAATTGCTGCACACGCAAGGTGTGGGTTCAGATGGCTTTGCAGGAACGTCAGGCTGGGACAAACGTGGGGATAGGCGCGGTACTCATGGACACGGGCTTAGTCATGGATATGGCGGACAGGGCGGTAGTGCTGGCTCTGGTAGTCGCAGTGAAGGAGCGTCGCGCAGCATCTATGATAGTGAACCAGCCAGTTATGGCAGCGGTATGCCAAAGGCAAAAGACAGTTTTGCTGTAGGGGATACGGTAAATCATAAGATGTGGGGTAGAGGTAAGATAGTTGAAGTCAAGGGTGATTCGCTAACTATCAACTTTGAATCAAAAGGAATCAAAAAACTAATGGCAGGCTTTGCCCCCATAGTTAAGATACAATAATCCTACTTAGAGAAGGGACTTGCCATGACTAAAGTATATGTATTTGGACATAAGAATCCTGATAATGACAGTATCGTTTCAGCGGCAGTGTATGCTGACTTTTTGAATATGTCAGAACCTGATGACAGTGATGTTGAGTATATTGCAGCGCGCCTGGGTGACGTTCCCCCAGAAACACAGTACGTATTTGAGCGTTTTGATGCCGTAGATATGCTACCCGTACTTCTGCCTGAACCTGTGGCAGGTGAGGTTCCTATGAAGGTTGTTTTGGTTGACCATAACGAGTATGCACAGTCTGCTGATGGTATTCGTGAGATGGAAATTGTTGAAGTTCTAGACCATCATCGCATTGGTGACGTTCAGACGGCTGCCCCTATTCCTTTTATGAGTCTGCCCTATGGGTCGACTGCAACATTGGTGACGGTGCAGTATATGGACACAGAGACTCCGCTGCCTCATTGGGCTGCTGCTGCACTACTTTCTGCGGTGCTTACTGATACGGTAATTTTGAAGTCTCCCACCACAACTGCTGTTGACCATGATGTAGTTGAACTGTTGGCTGCAGGCGTTGATGTTGACCCGCAAGAATTTGGCATGGAGCTGTTTAAGGTGCGTAGCGAAGCAAGACCCTTTGAACCCGCGACTGTTTTGACGACTGATTTGAAGGAATACGATAAGGGTGGCAAGAAAATCGCCATCGTTCAGTATGAGAGTGCGACCCTTGACCCTGTATTTGATGCACGTGACAAGCTGATTAGTGAGATGAGTAGTCTGGCAGACAAGAATGACTGGGATACTTTCATCTTTATGGCGACAGACATCATCAAAGAGGGCAGTGAGCTTTTTGTTGCAGGTGATGTGTCGCTGGCTAACGCGGCTTTTGCTGTGGACTTTGCGGGAGGCAGCCAATGGATGCCGGGAGTCTTGTCACGCAAAAAGCAAGTTGCAGCAGCGATTATGGATGCATAGGTGCCCGCCCTTATTTCTTACAAGGACTGTAATTAGTTTTATAGCTTGCAAAGTGCTCAAAATCAAAAGTGATTTTGAGCACTTTTTGTTTTTAGAGGGAGAGACTAGCTAGAGCAGTTCTTCATAAGTGCGCAATAGTTGACCAGCGGTATTTGTTAGGCAGTAGTGCTGGGCGCGCTCTGCCGCACCAACAGAGAGTCTTTTGCGCAGATTGGCGTCTTTGACGAGCTTTTCAGCTTCTTGCATGAGAGCATGCGGTTCTGGTGAATCTGCCAACAGTCCGCTTTTGCCCTGTTCCACCGTGTCAGATATCCCTGGAGAAGCTACCGCTACCACGGGTAGACCCGCTGCTAAAGCTTCAATAACCACTAGGGGATGCACTTCGCTTACTGACCCTGTGATGAAAGCATCGCTTAGGGCAACATAATGGGGGATGAGTTCATAGTCCTTAGGTCCCGTTAGGACGATGCGTTCTGCCAATCCATGGCGTTGTACGAAGTTGCGTGCATAGGTCATCTCTGTACCGTCGCCAACAATGAGTAGCTTAGGCACAGGGCTTGCGGAATGTTCGCAACGCTTTACCAGGCTAGCGAATTCGCTTAGTAGATAGGCGATGTTTTTTTCATGAGAAACGCGCCCTACATAGCAAAGCAGCAAGTCGTCCGTTTTGATGCCCAGTGCTGCACGATTAATCTTGTTGTCAGAGGCAGCGCGATTGTCATTGCTTGCGCTAGTATCAAGATTAGGGTTGTCCCTGATAGTGCCTGCGTTCGTGCTTGTGTCTGTGCCTGCGCCTATGCCCACATTTTGGAAGGACGACAGCTCAATTCCATTAGGAATTACTGTGGCACTATTGTAGTTGGCGTACTCTGCTAGCCAGTCAGCAATGCCTGCACTAGGCGCAATGACAAGGTCACATTGCGCGGTAAAGTAACTAAGATAGCGCGAATTCCAGCGATGACGCAATGTGTAGGGAATGGCTCGTGCGTAGGAATCTGCGTAGAGGTCATGGCGTGTGTGGTTAGTATAGACTAGGGGTGCCTTAATCTTTTTCATATGATTGAGCAAGTAGCTGCCACTTTGAAAAGGGTGATGGGCATGCACAATATCTAGAGTAGGGATAAGTTCGCGTGTTGTTTTGTTGAAGGTAGGACCATAGCTCCAGCCCGTATTGCCAACAGGAACTGCCAAATTACGCACTACGTTGGGTTCATCATCATCGTATTGTGTTGACCCAAAAGTGATAAGAAAGACTTCGTGGCCCTGCTGTTCGAAGTAGCGCTTGTAAAGGCGGATATGGTTAGTTATCCCACTGATGTGGGGCAGATACATATCAGCAAAAAATCCTATTCTCATGCTATATATTATATACTGGTGCACGCTTAAAAGTGTTCTAGGCGTCCAGACTCGGCGCCGGGTTATAAAATCCATTCATTCATCTAGCATAGTAGGCTTCATAAGTGGATTTTATAAGACTCCTGGATTCTGAAGGTCTAGAACACTTTTAAAGATTGGGGACGAAGTGTATCAAAAGATACGTCCCCTTAACACACTTGAACTAACTGGAAAGAGGAAATTAACTGTGGCACTGTCAATAGGAATTGTAGGACTACCTAATGTGGGTAAATCGACGCTGTTTACTGCGCTTGCAAAGGCTCAGGTAGAGGCGGCCAATTACCCCTTTGCAACTATCGAGCCCAATGTAGGAATTGTGTCAGTGCCTGATAAGCGCCTCGATACCTTGGCGCAGATGGTTCAGCCCAAAAAGGTTATTCCTGCTGCAGTAGAATTCAATGATATTGCAGGTCTTGTAAAAGGTGCGAGCGAAGGGGCAGGACTGGGCAATCAATTTCTGGCACATATTCGTGAAACCGATGCGATTGCAGAAGTTGTACGCTTTTTTCCGGATGAAAACATCATTCATGTAGATGGCAAGGTTGACCCGCAATCTGATGCAGAAACCATCAAGCTAGAGCTAATTTTGGCAGATATCGCTACCATGGAGCGCATTATTCAGCGCCTGGAGAAAGAAGTTAAGCGCGATAAGGGTATGCAGGCAAACCTTGATGTTGCTCAGAAGCTACTAGTTCACCTAGAGGCAGATCATCGTGCTTATGGCTGTGAGCTGACTGATGAGGAACGCTTGCTTGCTCGTGAGTTCCATTTGCTAACAATGAAGCCTATGCTCTATGTAGCAAACGTTGATGAGGATCAGCTAAGCGCTATCCATTCGGGCGAGCTAGAACTAGCAGAAATCACGGGACAACGCCCTATAGCGCTCTGTGCAAAGGTAGAGTCAGAGCTAGCAGAACTGGACGAGGCTGAAGCCGCAGAATTCCTAGCTGACTTAGGCATTGAAGAGTCTGGCCTGGTCACGCTCATCCGTGAAGCCTACGCGCTTTTGGGGTTGCAGTCCTACTTTACAGCTGGGCCTCAAGAAGCGCGCGCTTGGACGGTTCCTGTGGGTGCAAAAGCTCCGCAGGCTGCAGGCGTCATTCACACAGATTTTGAGCGCGGCTTTATTAAGGCAGAGGTTGTATCCTTCGATGATTATGTACGCTATGATGGCGAAAAGGGTGCGCGTGATGCGGGTCGCTTGCGCTTAGAGGGCAAGGATTATACCGTTCAAGATGGCGATGTTATGCATTTCAAATTTAACGTCTAAGTATCATTTTGTGGTATAATCACCCTGTTAATTGGGTTTTCTTAGATAGTTGGAGAAATTATGTCAGGAACTGATAAGCACAATAACGCGACAGTCGATGAAGCTAGTCAAGCTAGTGATTTCAGCGGAGCACCCGTACCGCTAGACGGAACAGAGAGCCTTCACCCAGAGGATATTCCTCAGGCAGAGGCAGAAGAGCCTAAAGGCAAAAAGACTATTTTTGCGCTGACAGCCCTAGGCGTAGTAGTTCTGGTTTTTGCGATAGTTGTTATTTTCTATGCAGTTCAGCTATTCGATGGAACAGAATCTACAGGGTCAGTTTTAGATGACTCTGCTGCTACAGGTGAAGCGGGTATCGTGGCAACCGAATCTTTCTTAGATGGCCCCATTGTTGTTGCCCGCGAAACCGATTACATTTTCTATAATGCCAACTATGACGGCAGTATGCATGTTGACCCTGATGTGGGAACGCAAGTTCAGCCTGAAGATGAGGAGCTCGTATTTCCTCCAGGAGGGTCTGGGACAACAGCGACCTCTGGTGGGGACAGACTGGGGAGCAATTATTCGAACCTAAGGGGCATTGACGTATTGCCTGCTCAAGCAATGGCACAGGCGGCAGGCTATGTTGTTCATCAGGTATTTGTTGTTCCGCCTGCTGTGGTAAACGGCACAGCTTCGGCACCGAGACCAGGTGAAGTTGTAGAGGTACAGACCTATACGATGCGTACTGATGGACAGCGCTATATGTTCTTGCATGTTATGACGACAGAACCTGTTGCCAATGCTCGCGCTGTACCTAATCTAGTTGGTACTCAATGGAGAACAGGGCGCGATAGACTGAGCGGTGTAGGTTTGGGAGCACGATTTGAATACGAGCGCAATAGCCCAGGCGCTGTAGGTGAGGTAATTTTCCAGGCTCCGCAGCCAGGTAGTTATACCCCTGCAAGGTCTACAGTGATTATGGTTTTAGCTGATTAGTATTAGCTCACGAATAAGCGATAGAATAATCTGCCTAGAATAGGTAGTTAAACCTTCAGAAAAAGGGTTCACAGAAGTGAACCCTTTCTTATACACTAGATAACTTATAGATTTTCACATAACTAAGCAATGCGATTTGAAAGGATGCTATAGTGGCACGCTTTGTAAATGAGCCTTCTCGTACCTTTAATGAATACTTGCTCATCCCTAGTTTTTCTGACCGTGACTGTACGGCAGCAAATGTTAGCTTAAAGACGCCCTTAGTAAAGCATCGTGTGGGAGAAACCCCAGATTTAAGTCTAAATATTCCTTTGACCAGCGCTATCATGCAGTCAGTGTCGGGGGATCGCATGGCAATAGCCCTAGCAAGGGAGGGTGGTCTTTCCTTTGTTTTTGGTGCCCAGAGCATTGAGAGTCAGGCAGCCATGGTTGCACGAGTTAAAGACCATAGGTCAGGCTTTGTCCGTTCAGACAGCAATGTTTGTCCTGATGCCACCCTAAAAGACATTCTAGATATGAGGGAAAGAACGGGCCATTCAACGGTAGCTGTTACCGAGGATGGAACTTCGCAAGGCAAACTGGTCGGCATCGTAACGGGGCGCGATTATCGCGTAAGTCGCATGAATTCAGATGACAAAGTAGCCACCTTTATGACCCCACGTGAAGATTTGATTTGTGGTTTTGAGGGCATGACAATATCGCAGGCAAATGACATGCTTTGGGATAATAAGCTTAATGTTTTACCCGTGACAGATGAGCAGGACAGGCTCACCCACTTTGTATTCCGCAAAGATTATGACAGCCACAAGTCAAACCCCCACGCGGTAGTTGATGATAATAAGAGTTATCTTGTTGGTGCTGGAATCAATACGCATGACTATCGCGAACGTATTCCAGCGCTCGTAGATGCTGGTGTCGATATACTATGCATAGACTCTTCGGAGGGCCATACTGTTTGGCAGGCAGATACCATTGCCTTTGTGCGTGACAATTATGGGGACAAAGTAAAAATTGGCGCAGGTAATGTGGTGGATGCAGAAGGCTTCCGTTATCTTGCAGATGCAGGCGCAGACTTTATCAAGGTAGGTATTGGCGGTGGCAGTATCTGTATCACACGTGAACAAAAGGGAATTGGACGCGGTCAGGCGAGCGCTGTTATTGATGTGGCAGAAGCACGTGACCAATACGCGCAGGAAACGGGTATGTATGTCCCCCTTTGCTCTGATGGTGGAATTGTCTTTGACTATCACATGACCCTAGCTTTAGCCATGGGTGCAGACTTTCTTATGCTGGGTCGCTACTTCGCACGTTTTGACGAGAGTCCTACCCCGCGCATCAATTACAACGGCAGCTATGTAAAGGAATACTGGGGAGAAGGCAGCAACCGTGCCCGCAATTGGCAGCGCTACGGTGAAGGCGAAGAAGGCACTGCCTCAAAAGATAAGACAAAGTTAACCTTCGAAGAAGGTGTTGATTCTTATGTGCCCTATGCAGGCAGCTTAAAGGATAACGTGACTACTTCACTTGCAAAGGTCAAGTCTACTATGGCTAATTGCGGTGTGCTAGATATAGCATCTTTGCAAGAGGAAGCAAAAATAACCTTAGTTTCAGCAACAAGCATCGTAGAGGGTGGCGCTCACGATGTAATCTTGCGAAATCAGTCTCGCGATATGCGCTAGATGAGTTCTTCAGAAGGTCAAGCCATGCAAGCTTCTGATGCTCACATGTCCAAGCAGACGACGAGTGGAGAGAACTCTGCTTGTCCTGTAGCTATTGAACTGCGCGATGTCAGTCTCTATTACAAAACTAATCAAAAGGAGACATTGGCGCTTGACGGTGTTTCTTTGAGCATTGAGTCAGGCGAACCTATTGCTCTTATTGGGGCGAGTGGTTGCGGCAAGACCAGTCTACTTAATTTAATCGCGGGATTGCGCGTGCCTACAAAGGGTGAAGTCTTAGTTAAGGGTGAAGCTATCTCTGGTCCGCGCAAGCAGACTTCATTGATTTTGCAAGATTACGGGCTACTTCCCTGGAAAACGGTGCTTGATAATGCTGCTTTAGGCCTGTTGATTCAAAAGACTCCTCGTAGTTTAGCGCGCATGAAAGCAATGGAGGCCTTGCAAGTTGTGGGCATTGCAGAGTTTGCATCATCGTATCCTCGTGAGCTTTCTGGCGGCATGCGTCAGCGCCTAGCTATGGCGCGCGCAATGGCGCTGGAGACAGATATCATGCTGATGGATGAGCCTCTCTCTGCACTTGATGCTTTGACACGTGAAGAACTGCAGAACGTGTTACTGGACTTATGGAAGCGTGAATCTTACGCACAGGTCTTGGTGACGCACTCTATCGAGGAGGCGGTTTTGCTGGGCAGACGTATTGTACTTATGACCCCGCGCCCTGGTAGGATTTGTACGATTATTGATAATCCTGAAATGGGTGCTCCTGAATATCGGCAGAGCTCTAGCTTTTATGAGAAGTGCACACAATTGCGTGAGCTGCTCATGGACAATAAGTCGCAAGTAGGTAGTTGCTAGTGAGAGCCCGTTTGCAAAGAATCTTCGGTTATGTGCTTGCTACCCTGGGAGTTTTGCTGGGATGGGCAGCCTTGTCTTTGGCTATTGATAATCCGGCTTTACCCCTGCCTACCGTCGCAGTGCAGCAATTTATCGTGCTTTTGCCTGATATGCTGCCACATATTTGGATATCTTTCTATCGCATAATTGTATCGATGGCTTTGGGCACTGTGGGGGGGACAGTACTAGGGCTGATTATTGGACGCAGCACAAAACTTGACCTGATTGGTGCACCGCTATTGTATGTGTTGTATCCTGTTCCAAAAATCGTCTTTGTACCTGTGCTTATGGTGCTACTAGGTCTAGGCAATGCACCAGCAATAGTTCTCATCTCAACGGTCATCTTTTTTCAGACCATTGTAACTGCACGTGCAGCGGCAAAGAGCATTTCCCCTGACCTTGTTGTCAGTGTACAGTCCTTAGGGGCTAGCAAATTGGATGTTGCTCGTCACGTAGTCTTTCCTTCGGCCTTGCCCAGCATCTTTACAGCCCTGCGTATCAGTGCAGGTACAGCTGTTGCTGTGCTTTTTGTGGTTGAGTCCATAGCTGGAAACACGGGGGTAGGCTTCTATATTGTTAATGCCTGGGGGCGCATTGATTATGCCACCATGTTTGCAGGAATAATAGCTATGGCTTTGATGGGTGTATTCCTCTATGAAGTAATCAATTTTGTAGAAGCTAAGTTGGTTCCCTGGGCTCCGAAGCCCGAATAGTTGTCCTTCACGCAATTAAATAAAATTAGAATTAATTTCAGCAATTCTTGTGGTAGAATTGCTGTTCCCGCTGGCTCCAAAGGGTGAGTCGGCATGATTCAA
>WQVS01000055.1 GCA_009785705.1 Coriobacteriia bacterium | reverse complement strand
TTGAGCTGAGGGAGGCTGACCAGTACCTGCGGTGTCTGCACTGCCAGAATCACTCCCACTTGAATCTGTGTTTTCTTCTGAAGGTGGTGTGAGTGCTGTAGTTAGGCTCCCTCGCTCAAAAGTTCCTGCCTCTATTGCTGTTGCTACTTCTGCTATTAAGTCTGGTTTTGCTGTAGCTAAATCTCTTAGTTGTTTTCTGGTAATGTCTGTTGATTCTTCTAAGACTTTGATTTTTGCAGGTGATGATACTTCACCTATAGCTATGATGCCTGCTGCAGCTTGAGCATCACGCTTGATAGTTCTGGGAGATACTTTATACTTTTCACCTAAACGGCTTGCTGTAGAAGAGTGAAAGGGGTCACTGTGACCCTTTTCACTTTCTGTTTCACTGTTAGCCTTTTGAACATACTGGTTCTGTGTTCCTTGTATACGCTTTTCTGCTTCGTAGTGCATTCCTCTAAACAGAGTATGTTGCATTTGAGTAAGGTTACGTCTGGCAATTTGTGTTTTTATCATCCAAACGATTACTTCATCTTTAGAGGAAAAGTTCATATATACAACGCTAAAAGGTAGGTCATGCTTCTTTATGACTTCATAGCGATTATGTCCGTCAATGAGGATGCTACCCTCTTCTCCTTCCCATAAAACCAAGGCATCACGTAGTCCGTGTTCTAGTATGTTAGCTTCTAGTGCTGCAAAGGTCTCTTCGCTTAGTTGTGGGAGTAGATACTTAAGTTCTTCATCTATGATGATGTCGTCTAAGGCAATGTCTTGATTGATTTCTGGCATAAGGCAGTCCTCTTTTCACATTGAGTGACGCAAGTATAGTGGATACACTCCCCTGCCAATACAGTGTGAGTGCAGCTATGATTATCCTCCTGTAAGAGGAGATGTTCAAGGGGCTATTACAGCAAGTCTTATTGAGGCAAGATGGGACGAGTAAAGCGGGCTCTTAGCTCTTCTGCTGTGGCGGAGAGCGCCCATTGCCTAAAGGCCTCGAAGTCTGCTTGTTCGTCTTGTCCTTCTAGGTAGCGCACGCTTGACTGTAGGTCTACTTTGTTTGCCCCTTCGACAAGACTTATACTGCGTGCAGAGGAATGACCTGCTGTTGCGGCAAGTCCTAGTTCACGGAATATACCTAGACCCTGGGATACTGTCTCTTCGCGCAAAACTTGAACATCGTCTGAACTTGAGCTGGGTGCTGCTGCAGTGGACTGGCTCCCCTGCTTCTTCCCTTTGTCTTTGTCGAAGGCACCGCTTTTTCTTAGCTGATCGTTTGCCAGTTCTGCGAGGTCTCTGTTGGTGATTTTGAAGCCATTGCCCTCACCTGCTGCCAGCCTGCGCAGCACCTGATACAATGCTGCCAGAGATAGGCGCGGGGGTGCTAGGGGCATTAGGATAAAGCGGTTTATCTGGGCGTCTTCTTCATTGAAAAGCAGGTGGATGTTTGCTGGCTTTCCGTCACGACCTGCACGCCCTGACATCTGGTTAAACTCTACTGCACTGAAGGGGAAATGGTAGAGTACTACGTCGCGTATGTCGCCAATGTTAACACCTTCGCCAAAGGCGCTGGTTGCTATGATGATGCGCAGGTCACCGCTGCGAAAACGTGATTCTACTTCTGCGCGCTCATCGCGCTTCATACCGCCATTATAGAAAGAGGTCAACCAAGCAAGGTCTGGTAGTGCCTTCCTAATGATGCGCGCCAAGGTAACTGATTCCTTGCGCGAATTCACGTAGATGACCAGCTTTGAGCCCCGCTTTAACGGACCTTCTTCTGCTAGCTGAAGCAGATACTTTTGCTTGAAGGACTTATCCTTTTCCGCACGCTTATCGACCAGCAACAGGTTTTCGCGTACATGGGGGTCTAGGACGCGCTTGCCAATGTTAAGTGTTTCTGTGATTCGCGCAGCCACTTCTGTGCTAGCAGTTGCCGTCACTGCCAAGGTAGTTGGGGCGCCCAGCTTCTCAATCGCCTTGCCCAGCATGGCGTAGGCAGGACGGTTGCCTGCACGAGACTGCCCAATATGATGCGCTTCATCTATTACCACAAAGCCCACCTGAGCTACTGCTGCAAAGGATTCTGCATGAAAGTGCAAATACTCTGGTGTAGTCAGCACGATGTCAATCTGTCCGCTGGATAACTGTGTATAACTATCTTCGCGCTGCTCAACACTGGTCTCGCCTGTGATGACGGCAATCTTTAGTCCAATACACGCAAAGACTTCTTCCAGGTGATAGGCTTGGTCAGATACCAGGGCACGCAGGGGGTAAATGAAGATGCTAGGCTTGCCCTGCTTAATGGCAGTAACCGCTGCATGGATGTGAAAGATCAGCGACTTCCCTCTGCCCGTCGCCATAACCGTAAGCGTATTATGACCCTCTGCCAAAGAGTCCAGAGTCTTCGCCTGTGCATCATGCAGGCCAGCTTCACCAATAAACACACGGCGGAGTTCGTCCTGCAATTGTTCTGGCGGCAGGGCGGCTAGGCGCCTGCGTTCTGCAAGGCCTGCCTCCAGGTCCTGGGCAGTGCTTTCCTCTGCATCTGCGCGTGCGATAAGGACATTTACCCCACGCGACGGACTATCGTCAGACCCGCCTGTGATGCTTGCGACATTTGCCTTGTAATCTGTACCTTCATCTAGTGCAGGAGCTAGCTCGCGGGCTAGGTCTCTGTTTAAGAAGCCCAGTTGGCCGCCTCTAATGCCGCGCAGTCTGCTGGCCACTATGGCGATAGCATTGCGGTCATAATCATTACTGGTATCACGCTGAAGTTCTAGCTTATCGCCTACTTGCAGTTTTTCGATAAGTTCTTGGCGACCCTCGAAAGTCACGCCAACGAGCTTCGTATGGAAACTCTCCGCATCACTGATTCCCGCATATTCGCGCCGCTGCACTATTTCTGGCGCGCGCTCATAGAGCCTGCGCAGGAAATCATCGCCCTGCATGGATACCTCAATGATATTAAGCTGTACCCCTTTGCGTCCGCGGAAGGTGTCCTTTTCCAGCTTAAAGATGGCGTCCCCCATCGGGGGCGACTGGTTCGGAGTACTCAGCCATTCTTCGATGTGTTTCGCGCGGAACCAAATAGAAGGTATCCGTGCCGTCTGCTGCTGCGCGATAAAGCGCAGATGGATGCCCTCTGCACCGACAACTTTTGCTTCTACTAGCTCAATACTGGAAGCTGCAAAAATGGGGCGCGGGTTGCCCTCACCACAGGGTTCTAGTCGGTCAAATTCACTGACCAGGTCATAGTCTAGTTCTGCCAGATTTACGTCAATGTCAGAGCGTTTCTGCTGGACAAACTCCTCCTGGGGAAGGGTGTCCATGTAAGCAAAAAGACGCTGCTTGAATTCGTCCAAGCGGGAAGCCTTGAGAGTCAGTCCTGCTGCTGCAGGATGGCCACCAAAGTGGTCGAAAACCTCAGAGCAGGCGGTGAAAGCCTTAAACAAATCGACCTTTCCCACGCTACGCGCCGAGCCTTCCAGAATGCCCTGGTCGTTAATACTTGCGACTATCGTGGGAACACCGTAGCGCTCTGCCAGGCGCGAGGCAACGATGCCGCGTACCCCTTCGTGCCAGCCCGAGCCTGCCAGAACCAAAGCACGCTGCCCATCGTAGTCACGCTGGGCCTGCTCTACTGCAGCTGCTTCTAGTTCGCGCTCTACTTCCTGGCGCTGCTGATTTAGCTCTATCAGGCGACTTGCCAAAGTCTGTGCCTTATCGGGATTGTCCTCAAGCAGCAGGTTCAAGGCATCAACGGGGTCTCCCACACGCCCCGCCGCATTCAGTCGAGGTCCCACTACGTAGGCAATGTTCTGTGTCGTAATAAGGGATTGGTCAACATTTGCCAACTGGCTGGTGAGTGCTTCCAGTCCCGGTAAGGGACGTGTGCGCATCTGCTCTATGCCAGCGGCGACAAGGGCACGGCTCTCGCCTGTCAAATTGATGACGTCTGCCACCGTCCCCAAAGTAGCAAGGTCAAGATATTCCAGCCACAACAGGGGCTTCAGCATTCGAACCCCCAAGGCCTGCACTAACTTCAATGCAACTGCTGCGCCACTTAGCTCGAAAGTCACATTTTCTGGATAGCCCTCAAGCGCCTGCTGACTACCATAGCCAAGGTCCATTTTAGGATTTAAGATGGGCACAGCTTTTGGCAGATTGTCCCCTGGTTCATGATGGTCAGTAACCACAACATCAATGCCTGCATCTTGCAGAGTTCTAATTTCAGCATCTGCCGATATGCCGTTATCCACCGTAACAATCAAATCAGGGGCAAGCGCAATAAGTTTTGGTACACTGCTCGCATTAAGGCCATAACCTTCACCTATACGCTTTGGAATAAGGTAGCTAACCTGTACTGCACCCAACTTTCGCAAGGCACGCACCGTGAGAGCTGTCGCACTGATACCATCAAGGTCAAAGTCTCCAAAGACACAGATATGTTCACCATTGCTCAGTGCTGCATCAAGACGAGCAACCACCGCTTCCATGCCAGGAAGTTCATAGGGGTCTAGCCAGTCTTTTTCAAGGGAAGGATTAAGGAATTTCTGGACAGCCTCCGTCGTGGTAAATCCACGCGAGGCAATCAGTCTAGCGAAAACAGCGCTGCAGGGAAGTATGGATTGTAGGTCATTCTCAAAGGTATTCATGCTGACTTCAGCATAGCACAGCAGGCAGGCATCTAGACTTCATCTAGTTGATTGAGACGTTCACTGACTGAGCGCCAATAACTAAGCAGCGAAACTACGGTAACCCCTATCGCAGCAAGCATCACTGCCCAGGCTGCCAGAATTAGAACTTGCTCTGTAGGAGAAGCGTCCAATATGCCCAGAATCGAAAGGTTGTCTTTTACAATGAACATTACAATGGCAACGCTTTGCAGCCAGGTCTTAAACTTGCCCAGATTGGACACTTCGACTTCAATCCCATTTGCCAGAGCAACCATCCGCAGGCCGCTGACGATGAACTCGCGGGCAATAATAACAAAGGCTATCCAAGCAAGCAAAACGTTTATCTGAACTAGGGCAAGCAGTGCAGCTGTCACCAAAAGCTTATCTGCAAGAGGGTCGATGAACTTACCAAAAGTGGTTACCTCATTACGCCTTCTGGCAATGTAGCCATCCACAGCATCGGTAGCTGCGATTAACGCAAAAACTGCAGCGGCAAGCCAGGGACGCAGAGAATAGGCAAGGTCAGAGTTCGCGAAAAGCAAGGGCCAATCAGAAAGCAGGGCTGCCAAAAACAGGGGGATGAACAACACGCGCCCCAGGGTAATCTTACTTGCTAGGCTTAGTTTAAGAAAGGATTCCTTATGTGTTTTCGCTTCCTTTTCAGGTGTATCCTTTTCCACTTTACTCACCTCATCTCAAAGAGCCAAACTTACACCCATTCATTTTACAGGCTTAAGCACAGGCTACTTACTTGCGAAATATTCCTGAATCGCTGCGCAAATACGCTCACTGGCATATCCATCGCCATAGGGATTGATTGCCCTGGACATACTTAGGTACTCTTCTTCATCTTCTAGCAGCGTCCTTGCAGCGGCAATGATGTCTTCTTTGTCAACGCCCACAACACGAGCAACACCCGCATCAACTGCTTCAGGACGTTCGGTCTCTGTGCGCAAAACTAATACTGGCTTACCCAAAGTCGGAGCCTCTTCCTGTAGGCCACCAGAATCTGTCATAACCAGATGGGAGTGACTTATCAGGTTGTGCAGGTCTTCCACATCGATAGGGTCAATCAAATACACACGCGGGTGCTTCCCCAGTACCTCCTGAGCAAGATTAGAAACTGCGGGGTTCTTGTGCACAGGATAGATAAACTGCAAGTCAGGATATTTATCTGCCAATTCGTGCACAGCCATAAATATCTGACGCATGGGCTCACCTAAGTTTTCGCGCCTATGCGCTGTAAGCAAAATGCTTCTACCTGTACCCAGGTCAATCTCTGCAAGTTCTGCGCTCTTAAATGCATATTCATCACGAACTGTTGTGGCGAAAGCATCAATAACGGTATTGCCCGTAATGTGAACATGCTGGTCAACACCTTCTGTATTCAAATTCTCTACATTGAGTTCAGTTGGAGAAAAGTGCAAGGTTGCTATACGTGAAATTAATTGACGATTAGCCTCTTCGGGAAAGGGAGACATGATGTTATTGGTGCGCAGTCCTGCCTCAACGTGACCTACAGGAACCTGATGATAGAAAGCTGCCAAAGCTGCCGCAAACCCTGTAGTAGTGTCACCGTGAACCAGCACAAGGTCTGGCTCATAATCCTGCAGAACTTCTGCCAAGCCATGAGCAACATCAGAAGTAATCGAGGTTAGAGTTTGATCTGGCCTCATCAAATCAAGGTCCCAGTCAGCACGCACATCAAAAACATCCATGATCTGGTCAAGCATTTCGCGATGCTGTGCCGTAATGCACACCTTGCCCGTCAATCCATCTGTAGCATCTACAGCTTTTACCAAAGGAAGCATCTTGATAGCTTCTGGACGCGTGCCAAACACACTTAGTATCTTAATACTCACTCCGCGTTTTCCTTTCAGCGACCTTGCGCTACCTATCGCCTGCTCGTGTCATAGATTCCCTTAATTACTGTGGGGCGATTCATTCCTTCGCGAAAAGCTTCCAGACTATCATCTGAGGTGCTTAAACGAAGGTCAGGACCTGTTCCTGTCAAATTGCCACCATGTCGAGCATCAAACCATACAACCATCTTAATCCGAGAAAAGTGCGCAGGTGCATACTCAAAGATTTCAGTAATCCATGCCGCCTTATCAGTGCCGTGCTCTACAGCACCAACTTCACCAATTATGAGTGGCTTCTCGAAAAATGTTCTTGCATATTCCCAGTAAAGACCCTCATAGAGCTTTTTGAAATTGCTCGTTCCTGCAGACCCAAAGTGGTAGTAGGTCAGTCCAACAAAGTCAACAACTTCATCACTAGGATAAAACATTGCCGCATCATTCCAAGAAAAGTAGGGGGCACTGTTACCATTAGGATTCCAAACAAAGTACGCATTGTCGGCACCCGAAGCTCCGAATACGTTAACTATATGCGTGAAGGCAAGCTTGTATAAATCTGGATCGTTATAGTTATATTGTAGGCTCCACTCAGACCAATCCCCGTTCATTTCATTTCCTGGACGGATTAATACGGGCGCATCAAGCCGGGCAATATTTTCAGCCCAGTCAGTAAGCGTGTCATCATATTGTCCAGCTATAATGCCTTTAACAACATCCACATTATCATCGCTGTGCCCCTCTTCAAAAAGGAGAGTAACCATTGGAAGCGTATTTCTGTCCACTAAATAGTTCACGTAGGTATTGTACGGAGAATCAACAAAGGTGTAGAACATTTGCAGACCTATTTGCGTCCCAAAGATTTCTTCTTTTCTATTAATATCAAGAGCTTCATCCATGTACATCCCCATCATGAATGTGTCTGCTGGAATGTGCAGTGTCTTATTCTCGTGTTCAAGAGTTAGATCTAGATCTGGCTCAAGTTGCTCAATCTCACTATTGAGGTCGAATTCCTGCGGCGCTGTAAAGGTGAAGCTATCGAGAACTTCTTCAAGAGCATCTTTCATGACACTAAGATCATCCTCGCCAGTCTTCAGCTGCATCAGATAAACAACAGTCCCACGCGTAATAAAAATGTAGCTGTAATGATTCATGTCATTTTCTATGCCCGCAACAAAGGGCCTGCTATAGTCCACAATGCGGATATCAGCAGAATCAATAATTCTGCTTTCATCAAGAGTTATTCTGCCCTTAATGGGGGAAAGTGTTTTGCTTATGAAGTCTCCCGTGTTGGTCCATGCCTCAGTTACATCTTGCACGGTTATGTCAATGCGAAAATCGTCACTAAAAAAGCGTGTGTAATGAGGAACTGCACGATTATCAGCTTCCCATTCGGATGGAAAAGTAAAGGAATATCCAAAGTAATTATTAGTAAACTGACTAGTGTGCTCGTCAATTTCACTTATTTCATGCAGGCCAGCAGGAAATTTTGACTGGCTTGCGGCCTCGTTTCTCCAAAGTGTTGGACCATCTAAGGGGATGGACTCATAGAGAATTTCTGGTTCCCTAAAGACGTTTTCGAAAATCTGAGTTACCTCTGAAACAAAACCTGAGTTTCCTGCCTCGACAGAAATGGCTCGATAAACCTGCCACCCCATTGCTGTCATAAAAACCACAAAGAGCAAAACAGCAAGCACTACGCGGCCTTTGCTCCTGCCTCCGCTACCTCCGCTTTCCCCGCTTGCCGTGTGATGGATATCTGTTTTCCCCATTTTATTCTCCTTCGTTGAAGGGCGATTAATGCCCTACAATCCCCACCTGTTGTTCTCCAGTTGAAGCATGAGCATATGAAACACCTTTTGTGTGTTCAGTACATACCCATGACTTGTTCTTGCAAGTAAGTACTCCCCAACAGGCAAGCGGAATATACGACAGATTCAAAAGCATGATGGCTAAAATTGCCCTAACTTTGCTGTACTTTATGCTTGAATCGACACTGCAGACATACAGAACATAGAACCTCAAGACTATCCAGAAGGGTATCCATAACCACAAGGGAAACAGAACGAATATACCTTGTCCCATCACAAAGACTCCTATGAAGAAGATAATCCACATTAGGGCCTGAGCGATCATAAATGCTGGCATAAGTAAGTAGAGAACGCTGTCGAAGGCACGAAAATCCAGTTGCGTGATTGCTCTACGTAGCAGCTTTGGAGCATATCTAAAGAAAACATCCCAATGGCCCCGAGCCCAACGCAAGCGCTGGACACATGATGCTTTAAAATTTTCTGGCTTTTCATCATATACATGTGTCGTATGGCACCAGGTTACTTGAATATTATTAAGGGCACACTGCATGGTGAATTCAAGGTCTTCAACTAGTGATTTGGCTGTCCAACCAATTTCCTTTATTACTTCGGTGTCAATACAAAACCCCGTTCCCCCAATCGCATTGTGCAAGCCTAAGCGATACTTAGCAAGCTGCCAGCTTCGATTCATGTAAAAGTAAGTTGCAGCATAGCCCAAGGTAATGTGATTGTCAGTGGGATTTTTTGAATCAAGATAACACTGGATTACTCTCTCCCCATTAAGCAGTTGGTCATTCATGACCTGCAAATAGTTAGCATCAACCAAATTGTCCGCGTCAAACACCGCAATGGCATCATAATATTCTGTTAGCTGGTCACCCAAATCATCAAATGCTGCCTTAATTGCAAAGGGTTTGCCCTTGTCTCCCCCTGGCGGAGTAGTATTTTCGAGTACCGATGCACCCATTTGACGGGCAATCTCT
>WQVS01000054.1 GCA_009785705.1 Coriobacteriia bacterium | reverse complement strand
CGTGTGCATTTATTGAGCTCCATCAAGGAAAGTCGTATGTCAGGGGTTAAATCCACAATGAGCCTCCGCTTACTGTTTGCTTTGATAAAATGGTAGGCTATGAAACTGCTCAAGACAAGCCCCTTGCTACGGGCCAATACATCAACCAGTCTCCTGGAAGAAGCATCTAAGCCCACTGCGTGGCTGCTGTGCATACTTACGACGCTATTCATTCCAGCAGCACTACTCACATTTCCCCTTGTCGCACAAGCTGACCCCAACCTAGGCAGAGCAGAATCCATCATCACAGAAATAGACTTGGGAGAATCGCACTTTCGCCTAATTACAGATAGACCTGCCATTCCTACCGACGGCAGTTATTCCTATGTTGTAGAAATAACTCCAGGTGAAGGCCTTCTTTCTGTCGGCCTACACTTTCAACTCATGCGCGAAGAAGATGGCTGGCCCTTTCACTACTTTGGCGATTCTGTCTACATAGAACGAAGTGTCCAAACAGACGACGAATCCGATGACGAAACTGAGGATGGACCACGAAATCAAAGGCCTGCCCCACCTGCTGAACCAGAGGTAATTCGACGCCTACTTGAACGCAGAACCGCCAACAATCTATATGGTCTCGGCATGTATGAGGGTGTCTACTACGTAGCTGTCATAGTTACAGCAGTCACTACTGCTGGGGAAGAATCCGCCACTCTACGAGACATGCTCGTTGTTTATAATCCCAATGAACCACAGCTCAACCTAATGCCCACTATTCATTTAAGCGCACTTCCCTCACGCAATACACAGGGGGTCTTTCTGAGTCACCCTGCTGGGGGTCTTTTTGATGAGCGACGCGAAATGCTTGACGCTATCAGCGGATGGATTAATGACACCCAGCGTGCACGCCTGACACTTGCCATTTCTCCCCTATTTTTAGAAGAACTGGCGATTATGGCAGAGGGCTTCGACTACCTTGACATCCACAGTGAAGAAATCATCACTTTAGACGCAGAATCCGAAGAGGCGCAGGTAGCTGCACAGACCTTGGAAAATCTGCGCACAGCCCACGGAACAGGACGCCTGAGCATCACAGCACAAGGCTATGCTGACCCCGACTTTAGCGTACTAGATGCCCTAGATTTGGTAGACGACTTACCCTCCCACTTTGAAATAGGACAATCCGTCCTGACAAGCACTTTCGAACAAGAGCCCCCAAGCATCACTGTCCCTTGGACCAGCCAACTAACAGCCGAACAATTTCAAACATTGAGTGATGTCTTGCCGCAGACAACCCCGCGCAATCACGAATCCAAAATCATCCTTGACTCAGATACGCTAGGCTTTGCGCAAACCACAATTAACGGAACAGACGGGCAGCGCTTCAATCAGAACCTCTATCAGGATGAAGCAGGAGACCTGCTTATTGTTGCCGATTCTGAACGAAGTGCAGCACTGTCACAAATAGGAAGCCGGGCGCAGATTATCCTTGATTTACTGGAAGAACGGCAACGTGATGGGATAACTCCCCTCCTTATCCAGGCACAAGACGACGTAGATTCCATTGTGGTATTGCTCGATAACCTAGAGCTCTTGTCAGATTACAATTGGGTAAATCTGGTCGACAGCAATTTCGTAGACAGCACACAGGCCAGTTCCTTGAATTTTGTAGCAGCGCAAGAAGTAGAGGATATACCAGAGAGTGTCCAGGAACTACAGCGAAGTCGCAACGAGGTGCTAGGACTTATCTCTGCACTGGGCGAAGTTGATTCTGAACAGCAAGAAATGCTTGACCGCTACTACCTTCTCAGCCTAGCAATCTTCGCTGGCTTAGGTACCACTATTGGCGAGTATACTAACGGCAGGAACACTGACAACGATAATGACAGTTTGAATATCTCACCTGCAGCTTATGAGTGTCTTGACTTAGCCAGACAGTTAAGCTCTTATGCTGACCTATGGTTTTCTGGCATCGAGATTCACACGCAGGCTCACACTTTTTCAGGAAACAGCGGAGTACTGCCCATCACAATACTTAATGGGTCTGACCAGACTCTTTACTTAGACGTGCGTTATATCACCACAGGGCAGAATGTAGTAGTGTATCCAGAATATATCCAGCAAGCATTTTTGTCGGGCGAATCTTTCCTCGAGCCAACAGTAGAGTTGCGCAATATCGTATCTGGTTCCGTGGATGTTCAGATATGGGCTGGTAATCACTTAATTGCCACAGAAAGCGTGCGCGTATCTGCAACCTACACAGATAGAATTGTTATCATAGTAATGGTTGCCCTAGCAGGAACAGGACTCGCCTTCTTTATCTGGAAACGTGTTCGGTTGAGCGAAGAAAATGGCAAACAAGTTAAGGAGTCCGCGCGCGCATGACAAAGCTATCTAATATAGTCATATTTGACACCAATGTCTTACTGACAAAACCTACAGCCCTACTGGAATACAAAGACACAGAAATCGTCATTCCAGAGGTTGTCTTGTCAGAACTGGACAAGCTGAAAGTGGCACGTGTTGATGCGGACTTGCGCTTTAGAGGACGTGAAGTTAGTCGTCTGATGTTTGACCTTGCAGAAGGTGCCTCACTAATTGATGGTGTAGACCTGCCCAATGGCGGCAGAATACGCGTAGTACCTCTAGATATTTCAGGTATTCCCTTGCCAGATGGCTTTACGACTCGATCATCTGATGACAAGATTCTGGCAACCGCTTATCTGCTAAAAAACCATCCCGATTTGCGTGGCGATGCCATCAAAAATGACTGCAAGATTAAACTAGTCACCAATGACTTGAATCTACTTTTAAAGGCACAGACCCATGATATCGATGTAGAGCAGTACGGCAGCGGTGACGATGTACCCTTCTCAAAGCGCTATATCGTACGCCCCTTCCAACGCTATCGTGTGCCCTTGGGCATCCTGGGTGTCTCACTAGGTGTCTTTTTTGCAGTTCTAGCAATTGCCTGGGCAGCTGGGGTCTTTGCTAATGACAATGTCCCTGGGTACAGTGGGTTTGCAACACTTAACACCGACCAGCGAGCACTACTTACCCCCGAACAAGAGCTAGCATTTGATGCACTGGCAACCCTATCATCTAACCCCAATGACATGGAATCATTGGACTTTCTTGCTGACTTCTTCTTTGAGCGTGTAGAGTTTGCACGCAGCATAAACGACCAGGCAGCAGTTATACGTGATGGACGCAGAAGTATTGACTATTTCGAACGCTCTCTTCGTCTGCAGCCAGATAATCTTGAAATACAATTAAACCTTTCGATTTTGCACTTTAGAACAGGCAATATAGAACGTGCCATGCAGATTGCCGAAGAGGTGCTTGTCGCAGAACCTGACAATGTTGCAGCAAACCTCAATTTAGGAACACTGTACATGGTTGGCATAGGCGACTTTGAGCGCGGACGCGCACAAATGGAGTATGTCATAGAGCTGACCCAGGGCAGCAGCAACCAGCAAATGCAAATAGCCTTCAACCAGGCGGTAGCAGCACTACAGTTCATCGATGAACAAGAACAAGGCATCGGGCAAGGAATATTCGATGGACAGCTGGGCCTACCACCAGAACTAGAAGATTCGGGGGAGGTACAATGAGCAACAAACACTGTGACATAGCCATTATTGGCGGCGGTCCTGCAGGTTTGAGCGCAGGTCTCTATGCAGCACGTGGCCTAGTGAACACCGTTATTTTTGAGAAGCAAATGACAGGTGGTCAAATTGTCACCACTGAATGGGTAGAGAACTACCCAGCATTCCCTGAAGGTGTCGCTGGTGTCGAGCTAGGCGGACTCATGACAACCCAAGCAGAGAAGTTCGGGGCACAGATTGAACTTTTTGTTACTGTTACTAAGCTGACAAAGCAAGACGACGGTAACTTTGAATTGCAGACAGACGCAGGCGATACCTGGACTGCACGCGCAGTGGTGCTCGCTTCAGGATCTGTTCCGAGCAAACTAGGGATCCCAGGTGAAGACTATTACACAGGACGCGGAGTTTCTTGGTGTGCAACCTGTGATGCTGGCTTCTTTAAGGAAAAGATTGTTGCTGTCATTGGCGGAGGCGACGCGGCCCTAGAGGAAGCGCTGTTTCTGGCAAAATTCGCAAGCAAGGTTTACTTGGTACACCGCAGAGACGAGTTCCGCGCATCCCCCATCGTGGTACAGCGTGTAAAAGCTAGCGAAAAAATTGAGCTGGTACTGTCTGCTGTCCCTGTAGAAATTGAGGGAGACGGCACGCGCGTAACGGGCCTACGCATCGCATCAACTAAGGATGAGAGCGAACAGGTCTTGAATCTTGACGGAGTCTTTGAATTCGTAGGAACAAATCCTGTCAACGAACTTGTGGCAGACTTAGTAGACACCAGCGCAGAACGCGGTCATGTCAGCATAGAAATTGATGGAAGTATAGCAGGAATCCCTGGCCTCTTTGCCGCAGGAGACCTAACTAACAGCAGCTTAAAACAGGTAATAAGCGCAGCAGGAAGCGGAGCAACAGCTGCCTTCAGCGCCTTAAAATACTTAGACGAACTAGAGTAAACGAGAGAAAGGTTTATTATTTATGTCCGAATTACTTACCGTTACTGACGCTAGCTTTGCAGATGATGTTGAAAAGAGCAGCGGTGTACTACTGCTTGATTTCTGGGCACCTTGGTGTGGTCCGTGCCGTGCAATGGAGCCTATCTTGACTGAAGTTGCTACAGAGCATCCAGAGTTCACCATTGCAAAAATTAACGTGGATGAAAATCCCACAACAACCCAACAGTTTGATGTAATGTCAATCCCAACCTTTGTCATCTTCAAAGACGGCAAAATGATTCAACGTGTAAGTGGCGGCATGCCCAAGGCAAAGCTGTTGTCTACACTACAAGCTGTATAGGCAGGTAAACTTATGTGTAACAACGGAGTTAACCATGGCCAACTACAAATGGCAATTGAAATGACACAGCAGCAAACTGCCCTGATATCTAGCTGGATGAAAGAGCTGCGCCATCAGGCCGGTCACGCCAACCTGGCAGAAGCAGAGCTAGCAGCAGCAGAGCAAGCCTTGAAAACTGCGCGTAGGTCTCTAGAAGACGCAGCGGAAGCTGTACAAGCAGGACCCGAAAGTCCCAGCTACGAGGTCAGTACTGTCTAACCAAGCAAACTGCCTGCATCAAAACAAAGTTCCAATAAAAAACAGCTCACTGCGAAAATAGTGAGCTGTTTTTACTGGTCAAGCTTCAAGCTTTAGCTCTGAACAACTACGAGTGCACCTGCTGTCCTAACCACCTGTCAGTGCGCTCATTATAGGACTGTAGAGTACCCCCATAACTGCAACAGCCAAAACTATAACGGCAATCGCCAAGGTGGCACACAGTGAATAAGGTGACTTTTCTGTATGGTCTGCCTTCTCTAGTGGAGAATTTTGAGCACGCTCCAACTCTAACGCTTCTACTGCCTCTGCTGAGGAATCATCGAAATCTTTGCTCTCTGTTTTCCCAAAGAATGCTGCACGTATTAGGCGCAAATAGTAGAAGGCGCTTACTACGACTACCAATACCGCCAGTATCACTATCTCTATCTGTCCGGCATCTATTGCAGCTAAGAACAGATTCAATTTTGCGAAAAATCCTAGAAAGGGCGGTGCACCAATCATGGACAATACAAGGATGGCCAGACTCCACGCCATAAAGGGATTGCGCTGTGACAAGCCGTTCAAGTCTGAGACTTTGCCGCCTTCATGTGCAACAATCAGCAATAGGCCCATCGTGGCTATAGCATAGCTCACTATGAAGAATAATGCTGCGTTAAAGGCAGCGGCAACAGAGGCTCCGCCCAAGGTAACAATGGACAAGGCTATAAGAACATAGCCGCCATTAACGACTCCTGAGTAAGCCATCATGCGCCTGACATCGTTTTTCTTAAGCGCTGCAAAAGAGCCTATAACCATGCTCAATATCGCCATAAGAGTAACTATTACATGAAGCAAGGGCACACTTGCTGCTGCAGAAATCACGAGACGCAGCATAACTAAAGCTACTGCTACTTTTGGGATGACAGAGACAAAGGCAAGAGTCCAAGGTTCTGAACCTTCATAAGCATCAGGAGCCCACCAATGAAAAGGGGCTACCGATAGCTTTGCAAAGAGCCCCAATAAGACAAGTCCAAAGGCCACAAAGGTCAAAGGAGTCGAGGGAAGGCTTGTTGCCAAATCAGTAAAGCTGCTTCCTGCAGAAAGTCCTACGAGGAAACTGAAGCCATAAATCATAATCAAGGTCGACATCACTGATAGGAGGAAGTACTTTAAGGCCGCCTCTAATCCGCGAATACGATAGCGTCGATAACCTATCAAAACGTAACTGGGCATCGAGGCCAGCTCAACCACCAAAATAAGTACAATAATGTCAGTAGCTGCAACGGCAAGTACGGCACCAATGCTTGATGCCATAGCCAATGAAACAGCTTCCCTAGTGCGCCCAACTCCTGAGCCAAGAGTCCACAAGCACCACAGAGCCACCAGCACGCAAATAACAGTAGCGGCAAAGCGAGCATCAAAGGTATACCAGAAGCGTCCTCCGAAGAGTTCTGTCCCAGAGTAAATAATCGCACTAGCACCTGCTGCCAGGGACGCACAAACAAAGCCCACGGCAGAACTCATTTGATTCTTGAAGCGCTTCCTGCCTGGCAAGAAGTCAGCAAACAATCCCCAGAACAAACCAATCAGCAAGAAGGCAACAGGCAGCAAAGCAGCGTAGCCTGTAAGGGGAAATCCGAATGTTGTTACTATGCCCTCATACATGGATTAAGCTCCAAATATCCTTGCGAGATTAGTGGCGAAGGGGTCAGTGAACTGTAAGATGCTGTGCCAGTAGACGCCCATCACTACTACAAGAATTGCAAGCGGAGTCAGAACCAGCATTTCACGCAGATTGAGATCCTTCTGACCCTCTACCAATGCAGAAGGGTTGCCAAAGATACTGCGTTGCAATAACCACAGCATGTAGGCACCACCACAAAGGATTCCTATACCGGTAAGTATAGTGATGATGGGTGGCAGTACGGGGCTCTCCCATGATGCAAGCACTGCCAAGAACTCGCCCACAAAGCCCGAGAGCAAAGGTAGACCCATACTGGCAAAAGCAGCAAAGCAGAAGAAGCCTGCAAAACGAGGCATCTGTACTGCAATACCCGACAGCTCTGAGATTTTAAGCGTCTTTGTGCGCTGGTAAATCATGCCGACCAAGAAGAACAGCATACTGGTCGTCAATCCGTGACTGATATTAACTGCCATAGCGGCATTAAAGCCAGTAGCAGTACCCGCAGCAATACCTACCATAGCAAAGCCCATATGGCTAACGGATGAATAGGCAACGAGCTTTTTGATATCAGTCTGGGCGAAAGCCACTATCGCACCATAGAGGATAGATATGACCCCAAGAATACCTAGAGCTAATTGCCAGACTTGGAAAGCGTCGGGCATAAGGGGTACCAATACACGCAAGAAAGCATAGGTCCCCATTTTTAACATAACGCCTGCTAACAGAACTGAGGCTGCTGTTGGTGCCTGAACGTGTGCGTCAGGCAGCCAGGTATGTAAGGGGAATATAGGTATCTTAACTGCTACCCCTAGGAAAAAGGCTAGGAAAATCCACCATTGGACTGACCAGAGGTTACCATCCCCGCCAAAGGCTGCAGGTGCTAGCTGCTGCAGCTCAATCATATTGAAAGAGCCTGTCAGAATATATAGAGCAACAATACCAACTAACATAAAGACTGAACCCAAGAAGGTATAGAGGAAGAACTTCATCGCAGCGTAGCGACGACGCACCCCACCCCACTGGGATATGAGGAAGAACATGGGGACAAGGACAATCTCCCAAAAGACATAGAACAGAACTAGGTCAAGAGCAGCAAATACTCCATTAAGACCCAAGGAGAGCAGACAGAGCATTGAGAAGTAAAGGCGTGGCTTAGTGTCAACGCGCCAACTTGCAATAACTGCCAGAACAAAAAGGAGTGTTGATAGCACTAGTATCGGGAATGACAGTCCGTCTAGCCCTATGTGATAGTTTATGTTGAGCTGTGGTATCCAGGTGAAGCTCTTTTCAAGCAAAATCCCTTCGCCGCGCCCGTGAGCAACCAGCATCCAGGCTGCTAGGCCAAAGTTTGCCAAGGTCACGGTCAGTGCGATGTATTTTGCCAAAAGTTCAAAGCGCTTTGGCAAAAGCGCACAAAGCAAAACACCGACCAAAGGTAAAAACACTATGAGCGAAAGCATAAGCTAAGCCCCTCTCAATGTAACTGCATACAAAATCACAAGTATCCCTAAAACTATTACTACAGCCCCTACAACAAGGCGTTGATACCACTGAACATCTCCACTTTGAATGGTGCGCAAACGCCCCCCAATAGTGATTGAAAGTTGACCTATGCCATTAACAATCCCATCAATGATGCGAACATCAAAAACGCGTGCTAAGCGAGAGAGCAGGACGTATGTCCAAGACAGACCATTAACCATTCCATCAATGATGCGACTGTCTGTCCAATTGAGTACTGCACTGAACTTTTCATAGAGCAATCTTGCTGCATTTACTGCCCCATCGATGACCTTTTCATCAAATTGCCAGAGCGCCCTTGATAGCCAGAAATAAGGCTTGATGATTCCGTAATCGTAGACCGCGTCCAAATAGAAGCGCTGGTCGGCTGCTGCTGTTATAAAGCGGAGACGATCCTTTGCCTTAGCCTGTTGCTCGCTTTCCTTTTGTGCAGCGGCGCGAGAACGCTTCATCTGTGCATAGGCAGAAGCAAAGACGCCTGCTATCGCCCCAAGCAGCATAACTGCTGTTGATATGGCAATCATGTACAGCGGGGGCCAATGCGAAGGATAGTCCAAGAAAACTCCCAGAGGGATTACAGCAAATCCTGCTAGTGCAGCTGGAATTGCTAAGGCTATTACTGGCGCTAACTCTAGGGGATGCTCTCTGTGTTCATGCTTTTGGTCTTGCTTGCCCGAATCTGAAGACGTAGAAATGGAAGTGTCCTGAGTTTTGTCCGCTTCAGCTCTTGAGCGTCCGAAGAATACGCTTAGCCAAGACTTTACTACGTAGAATGCCGTCATCATACCTACAAGAACTACCCCTGCAAAGGCTAGATATTGGCCTGTGTCATGCCCGAAGTGTAGCACTGCTTTAAAGATTTCGTCTTTCGAGAAGAAACCTGCCAAGGGGATTACTCCCGCTAGGGCAAAGGCTCCTATAGTGAAAACTATGAAGGTGATGGGCATGCGCTTCAGCAGCCCACCCATCTTATTCATGTCCTGTGTTCCTGTGGCATGAATGATAATGCCTGCCGCCAAGAAGAGCAAAGCCTTGAAGAAGGCATGAGTGGTCAGATGAAATACCGCCACAAAGGCAGAACCTACGCCAATGGCTGTGAAGAGGAAACCTAGCTGACTTATGGTTGAAAAGGCTAATACCTTCTTCAGGTCACTCTGGAAGCAGGCCAAGAGGGCTCCATAAAGTGCCGTGATAATGCCCACT
>WQVS01000053.1 GCA_009785705.1 Coriobacteriia bacterium | reverse complement strand
CGTTATTGGCAAGAATGAAGTCGGCAGCATCGCCCACAGTCTTGATTTGCTCTAGGGCAGTGTCTGGGATACTGGTCTCAAATTCGTCTTCGAAGGCCATGACGATTTCAACTAGGTCAAGTGAGTCTGCACCTAGATCCTCGATAAAGCTAGCTGTTTCGACAACGGCAGCTTCTTCTGCCCCTAGCTGTTCTACAACAACCTCTGTAATACGTCCAATTATTTCACTGCGTTCCATGGAAAATCCTCCTTGAAAGATTATTGTTTGCACTTGATATTATAGCCCGTTGCAAGCTAGCTTACTACTGTTTTATTTATTGTCAATTGTGTCAATTGGCGTTTATTTACTTGCACTAAAAGAGTGCGCCACCTATGATACTAGTGAGCCTATCGTTAGGCGGACTTTGCTACCTCTATTCCTTAAGTGGGAGGAGGTGAAGCTTATGAGCGTACTGCAAATGATAGTAGCAGCCTTATTGCTGTTGCAGGTCGTGGAGGTCGCTCTGCGCTGCTGCTTGCTCTTGTTAGAGTTGGCCAAAAATGCAAAGCACCGACCATAGCGGACGGTGCTAACCTATAAATGAGGTAGCCCCGCCCTGCAAATAGCGATAGGCTCTCTCTATGGATACTATAATGCCAACTTTAGAGACGGCTGTCAATTGTCCCTATTCTGATTCTAGTCGCTTTATGAACTTTTCTAGGCGTACTATTGCTTCTTTTAAGTCCTCTATTGAGTAGGCGTAGGATATGCGCAGGAAGCCTTCGCCTGATTCCCCAAAGGCTGTTCCTGGTACTACTGCTAGGCGTTCTTCCTGTAGGACTCGTGTAGCAAATTCATCAGAGCTGAGACCAAAGCGTTGAATGCTAGGGAACAGATAAAAGGCACCCTTTGCTTCAAAGGCGGGCATTCCTAGGCGCTCAAATTCTCCCATAAGGAAAGTACGACGCTCGTTGTAAGATTCGCGCATCATCACGACATCTTCTGCACATTCACGCAGCGCCACGATTGCTGCATATTGCGCTGTTGTTGGTGCGCACATGAGTGCATATTGATGCAGCTTGAGAATCTGTTCCACAATCATCTCTGGACCGCATATCCAGCCTAGGCGCCATCCTGTCATAGCAAAAGCTTTTGAGAAGCCATTAATTATAAGAGTTCTTTCACGCATGCCTGGAAGGCTTGCGATTGAAGCATGTTTACCCTCATAAGTTAGCTCTGCATAGATTTCATCAGAAATAACAATCAGGTCATGCTTTATGGCGAGCTCTGCAATAGGCACCAGCTCATCTTCTGTCATGATGGCACCTGTTGGATTGTTGGGGAACGACAGAATCAATACCTTAGATTTAGGAGTAATAGCAGCCTCTAATTCTGCTGCAGTTAACTTAAAATTGTTTTCATTTTGCAGAGGAATAGCTACGGGCACGCCGCCAGACATAAGGGCACAGGGACGATAAGATACGAAGGCAGGTTCTGGCAAGATGACCTCATCGCCAGGGTTAATAAGGGCACGTAGAGAATTGTCGATACCTTCACTGCCGCCTACCGTAATCAACACCTCTGTATTGGGGCTATATTCGACACCAATACTGCGCTTTGTATAGGCCGCAACCTCGTCACGCAATTCCTGTAAACCAGAGTTTGAAGTATAGGTGGTTTGTCCTTTTCGCAGAGATTCAATACCAGCTTCTCGCACCTTTAGAGGGGTATCAAAGTCCGGTTCCCCCACACCCAATGAAACTACATCTTCCATTGTGGCAGCTACATCAAAAAACTTGCGAATACCCGATGGTGGTATGTTGGTTATTTTTTGGGAAAGCGGGTTTTTCATCTTGCATCCTTATAAGACAATCATTATCGTCGCCAGACGACTTTTCATCTTGCACTTCCCTAAAGGAAATGCCCTTCGTGACTGGACTTCCGCCTTCATCATTCTTCTCTTAGTATTTTTATGCGCACCAAGCGAAGTCTAAAGAGCGGTCATCTTGTGTGAATTGTAGGTAAATTATAGTAACATGCCCGTGAGCATCTTAGTCCTGTTACTATATTCTTTTCAATTGTAATATTGTTAACAAGACTGCCAGTTAGGAGATCTTTACATAATGACGACTACAGAACTGACAAAGTGGAACTTTCAACGTGAGCGTTGTGCGCTTATGGTGATTGATATGCAAAACGATTTCGTGCGCGAAGGTGCCATCATGGAGGTTCCTGAAGCACGCAAGCAACTGTCCCACATTGCGGCATTAATCGAGGCCTGTCGCACACTTGAGGTGCCTGTCATCTACACAGTTCACCAGACTGACCCCACCTTCAATCCACTGGAAATCGCTACCTTTCCCCACTTGATTGATGAAGGCATGCGTCTAGGCACTGATGGTATTGAGGTTGTGGATGAGCTTGCCCCCAAAGCAGATGAGTACGTCCTGCGCAAAAGACGCTACAGTGCCTTTTATCAAACCGATTTAGAGATAGTCCTGAGAAACCTTAAGCGCGATAGCAGCGCCGGTATGAACTGTGAGGCAGAGGCTATCGATACCCTCATCATTTGCGGAACAGTCACTAATATTTGCTGCGAATCAACTGCACGCGATGCTTACTATCGGGATTACAAGGTAATCTTTGGTTCTGACGTATGCTCTGCACTTAATAAGGAGGCACATGATGCTACTTTGGCAAATATGGAGCTCTTTGGACAGGTCATGGACAGCAAGGAAATCATCGGACTACTACAGCCTTAAGACAGTCCTTAAGTTCTGATTTGAGATTGTCTAGGCTGAATGGCACGCATCCGCGCAGCGGGTAGTTTATTGCTGAGTGCCTATGCGCTGAGCAGACTAAAATCAAGGAAGTAATGAAAACAGCCCAGTTCAAAAACTGGGCTGTTTTGTTTGTGTGAGCTTAATATTTCCTGAGCTTGATGCTTGGCTTAAGGTAGGCTCAAATCAATATTGTTGTTCTGCAGGATTTGCCTTTGCGCTGGCGTTAATTGCCTGCGTGGGGTTGGATTAAAGGGACTTCTTCCCGTTGAAGGCCTTGTGTCTGGTGAGGGCACATTGGGGTCATTTTGAATCTGCTCTCGCCTTGGAGTCAAGAACCTTGGCTCAGGTGGCATGTAGTCACTACCATGACAAGCAGAGCAAGGGCCTGCTGTTGAGGCGTTGCCGTAGAAGTGGCAGTTGTAGCACATGTCGCCAATACGCCAATAATCGTAAGCATGAATCATATCACCACCAGGCACATGCACCTGCATCGTATATTCAGGAGTATGCGGAACACGAGTTCCGTGACAAGTATCGCAAGACCTCGTATCGTGACAGCCGTAGCAGCTAGCGTCAGGCTCATCAAAGATTAGCTGCCTTGACCAAACCCTTGTAGTCATATCGCGCTGAATAGTATCAGCGGGAGAATCAGCGGTATGACAAGTTACACAAGTCGCTACTGCGCGCGATCCATTATGGCAACTTACGCAGGTCTGCATTCCTGTCTGAATCAGTTGTCTCTCTTGATTTTCACTAAAGACGTGACATTGAGCACAAGTCATTCCAGCCTCAAGAGGTTCATAGTGTGATATTCGCACTGTAACTCTATCTGGCCTATTTACTATAAGTGTCCTGTTAAACAAATCTAAGTCATGACAACTTGCACAGTTCGATTGGTTTACAGATCCATAGGCTGTCCTATTACCAGAATCAAAGTCTTCTGGGTCAAGAAGTGCCCCGTAAATCGTATGAGCTGCACGCGGAAAAACATTAAGAGTTACTTCTCGAACAATACCCCCCGGCTCATGGCAACTAACACAGCTGACATCTTCATGCGCTGCAACTAAGGGCCATTCCTCTACAAGTTCGGCATGAGGAGAACTATGGCAGGCTGTACAGTAAGCTTCTGTGCGTGAAGTGAAGCCAAGACCAACGGTTACCGCCACAATAGCAAACAGTCCAACCAGAATTCCAGCATAGTTAATCCCTGCTCGCGTCTCAACGCCTGTAGCAGTTTCTAATATATCTTCTGCCGTTTCCTTATCAACGGTCTGAATTACGTTTTCTTCTTCGTCAAGCAACTCATAGGTTTCATTTTGCTTTTGAACACGGGCAAAATACCACATAGCAAAGGTTAATATCACAATTAGTATAAACACTAGCACGATAGCCAGTGCAAGCATGGCGATTAGAGGATATTGCTGAGGATTAGCAATCGCCTGCTGAATCAGCTCCCAGCGAGCCTCTAGGTCAGCAAAGGTAAGCGTTGACAATATTTCTTGCCACCACTCGATAGAGATTATATTTCTAAGAAAATCCATCATGGGTTGTTCCACATCCTTGGTTCAAACCACATTCCCGGTCCACCTGGGTGCACATGACCATCATGGCAGGTCGTGCAGTCGCGTGATAGGTGACAAATATAACAGGCGTCCTCACCATACTTATCTGTTTCTGCAGCGTGGTGCAGCAAGAAATCATCTGGGTGAGGTATCTCCATGCCGTGGCAGTCATCACAGAAGCTTTGATTCTGGTGACAGCTCGCACATTGATTATTAGGGTCGTTAGCTACTTGAGAGTGGTCCCTAATGATGAAGCCATCGTGTGGAACCATTTCCCCATGACAGGCAGCGCACATCTGCTGGCTGTGACAAGGAGCACAAGTATTCCAGTCCCCTACCCCATGGGTATAGAGCATGTCAGGACCGTGCACTACAGCGAAGACTGAATTTGGATTTTGATTTGTGTCTAAGGAACCCACATGGCACAGGTTACAGGATACAGTCGTTGTGCCCTCAAGGTCTGCTGAGTGGCAGGTCATACAAGATTCCATGGCATAACGTGATTCCCAAGCAGTTGAGCCTGAATGACCCACGGAACCATGACAGCTGGAGCAGCGCATGCCCTGAGCAGCCTCTTCATGGTTTACTCGTAAGCCTCTATTGGTGACTGTTCCTTGCGTGATGTTTCTCTGACCACTGCCGTGGCAAGACATGCAAGAGTCGTTCTGCACTGCACGTGTTGGGTCTTGACCTGGCATGATAGGAATTACCATGGTGTACCAGACGCGTTGATTAAAGGCGATTTGACCAAAAGTACCTGAAGCTGCATGACAGCTTAGACAGGTATTTCTGCTGTGAACCGTAGCTTCAAGCTTTTCTGTTTGCACTAGGTGACAGCCTGAACAACTCGGCGCCCAAACTAGTCCGACTCCCGCTGGTATTAGCAGTAATATCGCAAGACCTGCCAAGAGCCAAACAGTTAACTTTAAAGGTGTAGAAGACTTCTTCTTAAACATCTCTTAACAGCCTATTCCTGTTGTTTTCCCGTCGCATCAAGTGCGCTTGAATTAGCTTTTTTTGCTTTGTTTGCCGCTGCCCTAGCCGCAGGGGTGTTAGGCTCAGTCAAATCTGCTGAGGTTTCCTTTTCGCGACGCTTCTTTGCAAGGAATCGCGAAATCAGGTAAGCAGCAATAATAATCAGAATAATAATGAGCGGAATACAGCAGGCACTCAAGAAGTCACCCAATTGTCTGCGCAACTGAGAGGGCAAGTCACCTGACCCATCAATAGCAAAGAGCTGTACGCGACCAAGGGAAGCCTCTGCACTGGCAAACATATCCATAGAGGGATTGTAGTCAATACAGTTAGGATTAAGGAAGCGACCGTCTTCGGTACCGTGTGTTCCTACCTTTTTAACAAATTCTCCTGTTTCAGCATAGAATACTGCAACGGAGAAGTCGAACATATCAATAATGTAGAGACGTCCATTTCCGTCCAAAGCTATACCTTGAGGCAATTGCATGTGAGCCTGGAAATCTCGCTCATCCACATCACGTCCACCAAGGATACCTTCGTTTCCTGGATGTCCTAGCAGCACCTCATAAACGGGAACGCCCTCTGGGTCGTACTTAACTAGCCTATTGCCAAAAGAATCAAGAACAAAGGAATTGTTGTTGTTATCTAGAGCTAGCGCATGCACATAGTCAAAGCGATTAATTTCATCCTCTGAATCTGCGGCGTGCATACCAATAGGCTCACCGTCGAAAGTGAAGGCGGCAAAACCGCGCCTACTTCCAATAAGCAGCATGTCATCATTTGCCGCTACGGCAGTTGGTAGCTCAATGTCAATTCTGGCTTGATGAACAAAATCTTCGTTAAATACATGAACTACGTTGTAGGTTTGCTCAGCAACGTAGAACCATCCCTGAGGTGATATTGCAATACGCGTAGGGTGAATCATTTGATTCTCACGCCAGTCAGCATATACAATCTCGATTAGGCGACCATTGAGATCGTAGTTAACCAGTCTAAAGCGCGGACTGTCCGTAATCCAAAAAGATTGTCCATCAGGTGCAAAGGTCACACTACTAGGATTGATGAGGTCAAGTGGCTCTAGACCATGACCATAAATTGACCTTATCCAAGTAATCCCAGCATGCTGTCTGCCAACATTTAGTCCTCCTGGGCGAAGCATAGAATACATGAGGAGACAGGCAGACAATATAATAAGGATAAGAATAATCAGAATGACTGTTGCAACAGTTCTTGTGCGCCTGACTGCCTTATCATCAGTGTTAGCTTCAGATAGGCGTAAGGTAGTCGCCTTATCGAGGATGTTGGTTTCTGAATCTGATGTCACACTTTCCCCTGTCTGGCCGGCCCAATTTGGCTCCTCGCCTTTAAAGTCTTGGCCCAAATCCTTTATCTTGTCAGTCATCTACACTTCCCCCAGCTTCTTCAATCCCAGCCAAAGCTTCAGCATCATCAGGAACGAATCTTAATGTTTCAGTGAAGTCCTCAATAGCACCCTCATTGTCTCCCAGATATAATTTAAGTTGACCTCGCCAGAAAAACAAGTCAGCGTTAGTTCGATAGCCCTCTATTGCCGTGTCCAGCATCTCCATTTGCTTGTCTCTTTCTTCCCTGTCGGCATAAAGAAAAGAAAGGGCTATGGCGGCATCATAGTAGTTGGTGTGCAGACCAAAGGCCTGTGCCCAATTGGGCTCTATGTCACTTTCAAAGACTTCTTCAAATCTATCGCGCAACAGAAACATTGTCTCTTCAAAGCGTTCTATTGCTAAGTCATAATTTCCTTGAGCTTGTGCTAGACGTGCATGTGCGAACAGGGGGCCCTGATTACGCTCTTCATCAGGGGATTCCAATGCATAGGCTGCCTGTATGGTTGCTTCAGCCTCAATGAATTGACCATTGGCTATTTGGGCAACAGCTAGCTGACTGAAGGCACCTGCTGTTTGCTCAATGTCAGCGTACACCTGAGAAGATACTATAGTAAATTCATCGATATTTGTAGCAGCCTGCTGGTCAAAAGTTATTACCCCTGCTAGATAGGCAAAAATCATAGTAAGTAGGGCACCAATTACCACTAACGCAGCAATGCCGAAGACATTACGCACATATGAGTCTGAGCCTGAAGACTTGCGCCCAGACGGCATTGCGCCCTGTTTATTTGTGCTCATATATTCCTCCCCGTAGCTCACTATTCCAGACGAGACTAAGCCACTGCACAATACTATCATTACTGCTTGATTTACTCAAGCTGATGAGGAAAAGAGGGCATAAAGAAAGCGCCCCTTTCGGAGCGCTTTCAACAGTTCCTCTCAAAAGCTTAAGAAGAGCTATGTGGTCCAGATATTATCTGTACAGGAATAGACGACTTGACTCTATACCTTGTCCAGCAATTGGTACGCCATCCCAGTATCCATTAAGAGCGCCACCAGGGCCTCTCCATGCATGACGTAGAGCATCTGCACCAATTGAGCCAGCAGCAGCCATCGAAGCAGAATCGATAGCTACGTGACACTTGAGACATGCACCGTCAGTTAGACCGGTGTTAACAGTTTCAAGCAGGCCATCACTGTCTGCAAGAGGAGTAGCTGACCATGTTTGAGCAGCTGGTCTGTTAACTGTTAGACCATAGCGACCTGAACCAATGCCTGTCAAAACCATCCAGCTTTGATCGGCAAATCCTCCATTTACACTACTGTTTTGGCGGAAGGTTTGGAAGCTTCCTACACCAGAGTTGTTCAAGATAGAGTTAGTCGCACCAGTCTCAGAATTAACACGTGCACGGGCGATACTTCCACCGTACATCCAAAGATTACCTTGGCCTGCAGTGTTTTCACGCTGCGAACCATCGGCAAGCCATTCGTAAACAACGATGTTACGGTTACCATGTGGCCATGCAGTTGAGTTAGTGGCTACACCAACCATATCGTGACACTGGTCGCAACCGTAGGCACGACGAGAGTCATCGCGTCTTCCTTCAACTGTTGAAGCAGTAGGGAATCCTGCAGGGTTACCTGCGTGACATGGACCACAAGCTGAGTTGATTCCGCCAGTTGCACGAACTGAAGGCATAACGTGACCTGTTACTGGAGAAGTTCCAGCAGCGCCAGCACTGTTGTGTCCTACAGGTACTGTAGCACCAAGACTATTGTCTGCATTGGCATTACGTGTGTAGTTCACGCGGTCATAACCCATACCCCAGTTGAGGTTAAACATTGCAGATGCTACGTGGCATCCAGCTTCACCACAAGTGTATGCAGTTGCAAGCGAGCGAGCAGCACCGAATTGATTGCCGTTAGGCGCGCCAGTAAAGCCTGTTGGTAGTCCACCAATAGGACCTAGTGCACGAGTACCGTTATACCACCAGATGTTTCCACCAGAACCAGCAGGAACTCTTAGAGTAGGATCGCGGTCTTCGAAGGTTTGACCAGGAGCCATTGAGCTCAATGGAATGTCTAGCGTTCCACCACGAAGTACACGACCTTCGTTGACCTCACGAATGATTTGTTCATCGCGTGTTTCTGCAACAGTAGGTGTTGCACCACGGATTTGACCGCGGGTGTTACCCAGCATGAACACGTTCATAACATTAAAGCTTGAACCTGATGCACCGTGGATACCTGCATTGTGGCACATTGTACAACCACGTGCTGGAGAACCGTGTGGTCCACCGCCTGTGTATGTACCGTAAGGACCGCCCCATTCTACAAGTAGACGTGAAGCTTGACCACCAGTGTTAACGTGACAACCTTCGCAGGTTACTGCACCAGCCGTTAGGAACAGTTGGTTTTGGACGTTTGCAAGGTTTACTGCACCAGCTACAGTGCTTGCACCGCTACCTTCTGCAGCAGCTGGAACTGTTTCTGTGGTGATATTGTTGCCGCTAAATGAACCTGGAACTTGGCGTACCAATGTTCCATCATTAACACCAGATGCGCGGTGAGCACTGTGACACACAACACACTTTGTAGTTGTTGTTACATAACCACCATGAGCAGTGTTTTGTAGTTGTGCGCCAGGGTCAAGAATACCAAAGTCACCTGCACCAGCAAAGTTTCTTTGCATTTCAAGGCGAGCTTCTGGGAAGGTAATGAAACCTTGTAGGATTCCAGCATCAAGCTCTGCTTGATTACGGATAGGCGTAAAGCCTCTAAAAGTAGCTTGAGCAACTGTCGCAAATGCAAAGACGAAGGCAGTTACCAAAGCAAGAATTACTATTGTTCTCTTCATGTTTAGTTCTCCT
>WQVS01000052.1 GCA_009785705.1 Coriobacteriia bacterium | reverse complement strand
CATTAAAGAATACCTACTAGAACTTGAGGGAATTATTTAATTTCCTTAATGCAGGAATAAAGCCCAAGTATCTGACCAGTGAAAAATCAGACGTGCGGCGATGTACCACCAGCCGAGCAATCCGTGAAAAAGCATCCACCAGAAACTACCGTTAGCCAGCCACGAAATGACCATGGCTAAAACTCCCCCAACAGTAAAGAGAGTTCCACAGCCGCAGCCACAACCCCCACGTCTACGCGGAGTCCATTCTCTGTAGTTATAGCGTGATGTGGAATTGTTCATAGGACTACTCCTTAGCTGCCTTCTTCGCAGGATGCTCCTCCTGGTAAGTGCGCTTCTTATCGTAAGCAATCACCATCAGAGAGACACCTGTTCCAAAGGGCAATATAACAATGCCAGTGAGAATAACTTTCTTCAACTTCCCCATATGCATCTTTTCACAAACTTTATAAATAGCAAGTGCCTGCATGGCGCTTGAGGCAAGATAAAAAATGAGTCCCGCAGAAGCCCCACCCACAACATAAGGGCGCACAATTTCCCAATAGTGATGTAAGTCAGACCCAAGCAGCGCTTCCATATAATATCTCCGTTTACATGTGTATTATCGATTTTGACAACTCTAGCAAGGTGCAATGCCATTCTGCTTCATTGGACTTTCCAAGCCAAAGTTAACTATAGCTTATCACTAGACTTAGATGTTCGCATGAGGCACTGTTCCTCGCAAGCAGATAGACTAAGCTGATGCAGGCATGCTATCAGCATTAGGCAGGATCTATACTGTCTTGGTAAGCTGGTAAGTGAACTAAATAGTAACAGTGTACTGAATTGGATATTTCAAACCTAGGCTAAGAGTGAGGTGCAAGATGCAAAAAAGCAACGAAGGAAGCACTGCGGTCAGTCAGTTAATAGAATCTCCAGAAGTCCAGCCCACTGCAACAGCAGTACCACCAATGTCCGAAGGAGACGTCGCGACAGGCAAAGGCAAGAAGCTTGCTGCTCTCATCTTGGCTGGTGTTTTGATTTTCTTTACCGGATTCGTTTCAAGCATCTTTGTAACGCCTCTTCTTATGACATTCTATTACATGAATCTTATTGACCAAAGTGAGTGGAATGGCACAATCTACGATGTTGACGGCAACCTGGTTCAAGAAACATGGGATGAGCATTGGGATAGTCTCACCAATATCACAATGCCTGACGGATCAGGAATAGGAATCCCGGGTACCGAAGTCTCTGTAACTGATGAAATGCGAGCTGAGCATGATGAAATTGCTGAGCGCTCTAAGATTCTAATGCTACCTGGGTTTACTGATATGGAACCCTTTGATGTTCGTGCTTTCTATAACGGAGACGGCAGAGGAAAAACTGAGATTGTCTACCTCTATGGGGACGAGACAAAGGCCTTCGACATATCAATTCGCTCTGACGGAAATATTGGAATTGGGGCTAGCAATATTGATTTAAATTGGGCTCAAATGATTGAAACGGTGGAAGATCTTGAACGAGCATGGAACGAAAGATAGGTGCGTCAATTTGAGGAGGCAGAGTCAGACCTAGGTTTAGGCTACAGCATCATTTATTTTGGTACCCTAACTGACATCTGGCGACTGCTGGAAGACCTTCCCTTGGACTTTTAGACTACCAGTCTGCGTCATCATCAGCTCAACAACTAGAATCTTTACCTACGCCTATTTCTTGGCCTTGAGGACTTTTTGCGGCTGCGATGCTGGAAGGGCTTTGGCTTCTCTTTGACTGCTAATCTCTTCTCTGAAGGAATAGTACGTCCCTCTCTGTAGGGAAAATCCTCTAAGTCTACCGCAGGAATAACCTCTTTCATGAGAAATTCTATATCGCGCAGCGCCAACATTTCTTCAGGGGCAACAAAGGTTATTGCATCCCCCTTCTGTCCTGCACGTCCTGTCCTACCAATACGATGCACATAGTCTTCAGGGGATACTGGCGTGTCATAATTAATGACGGTATCGATATTGTCTACGTGAATACCGCGCGCCATAACATCAGTTGTGACAAGAATATCAATGCGATTAGTGGTGAAATCCTTAAGCGCCCGGGTCCGCTGAGATTGGCTGCGATCGCCATGTATTGCCTGGCACTTTATTTTGTTTTTGCTCAATATTCTTGCGAGCATATTTGCTCGTCGCTTAGTGCGGGTAAATATAAGAGTTTTGCCTGTGGAGCGACGGCTAAGGAGTGCCAGAAGTAAATCTGCCTTTTGACTATGCTCAACAGGCATACAGCTTTGGATGATATGTTGGGCAGTTTCTCCCTTGCGAGCAATCTCTACCTTCACCGAATTTTTCATGTGAGCACCAACCATCTTGTTGATTTCACTTCCAATGGTTGCACTAAAGAGTAACTTTTGAGAATCACGCGGAATCATATTGAGAATCTTTTTAATGGGAGGCCAAAATCCCATGTCCAACATGCGGTCCGCTTCATCAAGGATAAGGATTTGGATTTGACTTAAATCAATCTGCTTGTCATCAGTAAGGTCAAGTAAGCGACCTGGTGTGGCAACAAGTACGTCTACTCCACGACTAAGCCTTTCGAGTTGAGGTTTATACTTAATGCCACCTACAACTGAACGCACCTTGTACTCATAGGGCTGTGCAGCAACTTTGGCAACCTTCTCAACCTGAGTCGCAAGTTCCCGCGTAGGGACTACAACCAGTGCATGAGGCACAGGCTTTTTGCGTGAGCTACGCGTAATGCTCTGTATGGTAGGCAGTACAAACGCTGCTGTCTTCCCTGTACCCGTCTGTGCACAGGCAACAACGTGCTTCCCCGCAAGGATGGGAGGTATCGATTGCTCTTGTACAGGGGTAGGATTTTCGTATTTAAGCCTAGAGACAGCTTTCAGTAACTTTGGATTAAGACCTAGGTCTTCAAATTTTTTCATAGAAGTAAGTCTATCATGCTTGCCTCTACAAGAAGAATATCGCTAGATTGCACCCTGCAACATGCACCAAGGTGATACATTGCTCCACTTTATTGCATATACTTCTTCCGGTAAAAATACTTTCCGCCATAGCCAACCACACTTATTAGTCCACCTATCACCGCTGGCAACAAGTTCAAGTAAATGAATATTGGGAGAGCAAGAATAAACCAGCCTACACTACCTGGTTCACCAAGGTCTCTAAGATTTAAGAGCAATATCGAGATAAGCGGCACGAAGAGGCCCACAATAAATCCCTGCAAAGCAGCTACCTTTACAGATTTGCTGGTGACACCAAAAGCTAAAGTTACTCCTATCCCTATGGCAATCCAGACAGTGCCGTGCCACAACTCCACCGTAGGATTGCTGTGATACCAATCCTGAGCAATGTAGTCAAATTGCATGTGTGCTGCAATGAGAAGTTCACCACTCACGCAGTGCATTATGCCCAGCACAACACTGACAATCATTGCCAAAGCAAACACACGAAATAATCTGAATTTTTTTGACTCAGAACCACTTCCGCTACCTGCCATAATCTCTCCTTATATCAAGTATTAGATTACTCCCACTCTACGGTGCCGGGGGGTTTGCTGGTTATGTCGTAGACTACGCGGCTCACTGTGGGAACAGTGTCTGTGATTCGCTGCGAAATGCGATTTAGGATATCGTGAGGCAGATGGACATACTCCGCCACCATGAAGTCATTTGTGGCCACTGCTCTTACTGCTACCACAGGACTGTAAGCTCGCTTGCCGTCTCGTACTCCTACGCTGTAGGTGTCGGTCATTACCGCGAAGTACTGGTCGGGACTGGTAGGGAGTGCGTCCAATTCCTCGCGCACAGTCGCATCAGCCACACGCAGAGCATCTAGCTTTTCTTTAGTAACCTCACCCATGCAGCGCACAGCCAGTCCTGGCCCTGGGAAGGGTTGACGATTTACCAAATAATCGGGCAAATCCAACATAGTACCTAGCGCACGAACTTCGTCCTTGTAGAGCAATGACAAGGGCTCCACCAATCCAGTGAAGGCTAGGTCTTCTGGTAGGCCGCCTACGTTGTGGTGGCTCTTTATGTTTTCGTGACCATCTTTGCCCGATTCAATGATGTCAGGATAAATGGTTCCTTGTGCTAAAAAGGGAATGTCTCCCAACTTTTCAGACTCTTCTTCAAATACGCGCACAAACTCTTCACCTATGATTTTGCGCTTTTGTTCTGGATCAGTGATTCCTGCCAACTTGCCTAAGAAGCGCGCTTCAGCATCTACTCGAATAAAGTGTAAATCTTTATCTGCAAAGGCTGCTTCTACTTGGTCACCCTCGTCCAAGCGCATAAGTCCTGTATCGACAAAGATGCAGCTCAGTTGGCCTGGAATTGCCCGTGACAAAAGTGCAGCGCACACTGATGAATCCACGCCACCAGAAAGTGCCAGTAACACACGCTTATCTCCTACCTGCTGTTTCACTTGCTGTGTCTGCTGGTTGAGATAATCCTGCAAATCTAATTTTTCTGGTCGCTGCATTTTCTGTGTCACCTTTCATATTTGCTTGATGAGTGCTCCTTATGTACCTCGGCGCTAAGATTGGGCGTCTGGTGTGCTCACGGTGCTCATTGTTTGGCGATTCCATAACTTTGCGTACTGTCCGTCTTCTTTGACAACCAGTTCTGCATGGGTACCGTCCTCTACTATACCACCATCTGAAAGCACCACAATGCGGTCTAGACTGGCTACTGTTGACAGGCGATGAGCTACCACTATGGACGTTCTTCCCTGCATAAGATTTTGCAGTGCCTCCTGTATGAGTCTTTCACTTTCGCTATCAAGTGCTGAGGTAGCTTCGTCCAACACCAGGATTGGAGTATCTGCTAATATTGCCCGGGCAATAGCCACACGTTGACGCTGACCTCCTGAAAGCTTTACGCCACGCTCCCCCACAAAGGTTTCAAAGCCATTGGGCAGCTCTTCTATGAACTCCAGTGCGTTTGCTTTGGCTGCAGCTGCACGTACTTCTTCTGCGCTGGCATCAGGACGACCGTAAGCGATATTGTCATGGATGCTACGGTGGAAAAGCAGTGGTTCTTGCGGGACATAACCTACCTGCTGGCGCAGTGATACCTGGGTGACATCAGCAATGTTTTGCCCATCAATTGCAATTTCGCCCTCTTGCAAGTTAGACAGACGTAGCAACAGTGTTGTTAAAGTGGTCTTTCCGCTACCGCTTCTGCCCACGAGTCCAACACGTTGACCTGCAGGGATACGCAGTGAAAAGTCGTGGAAGACCTTATTCTGGTCATCCTCATCCGAGTAAGCAAAGCTTACATCATCGAAGAAGATGTCACCGCGGGTGACCTTAAGGTCTGGGGCATCTGGCTTATCAGCAACAAGACGCGGCTCATCAAGCATCGCCGTCATATCATGAGCATCTCCAAAAGCTCGATTAACCGACGCCAATGCAGAGCCGACACGATTAAACTGCATGGTTAGCGACATAGTATAAGAAAAAATCATAACCAATGAGCCTGCTGTAATGCCAAACCAGGCATTTCCACCAGTGATAAACAGCACTACCACCATCATGATGACTACCGTTAGCGCACTAGTAACAATTTGGCGTGTGGTTGAAGACCACATGCGTTTTGAGTCTGCGGAAAGCACTTCCCTGTTAGCTTCTTCAAAACGTCCAAACTCATAGCTTTCGCGACCATAGGTTTTTACCGACAAGATATTAGTAACAATGTCAGACAGCACGCCTGACAGCTTGTTTTGCGCGTTAGCTGCTACAGCATTTAAGGGCAAGATGCGCTTAAATAGCGTGTTTGCGGCAACCACATAAATAGTGAGCAGAATGCTCAGTGCTGCCACATAAAGGGGAACTATTGGGGTCAGAATCGCTACGGTAAAAATCGCTGTTGAGAAAATCGCCAGCCATGCATAGATGAACACTTCAATTAGATTTGAATAGCCATTAATGAACTTTGTTGTAGCTGACACAAGCGAGCCACCAAATCTATTATTGTGGAAGTTCATGGACTGCTTGCTTAGCTGCTCGAAGGAAATTGTTGCGAGTTCATAGTTGGCGCGCAGCTGCAGCTTCCAGACAGACCAATCCTGCAGCTTACTGCCTGCCTGCCCCACCAGATTCACCAAGAAGAATATCAGGATATAAGGTCCAAATACGGTAAAAACTTGGTCTGCAGCAACAGGGTCAGATGAAACACGGTCTATGATTCGCCCCAACATAAGAGGATTGATGAACGACAAGAAGAAGACATAAGCAACAGTTGATGCAACTGCCAGAATAAACATTCCCAGCTGCATACGTGTAACTTTCCAGTAATAGTACAAGCTACGCTTAGTCAGCGTAACCTGTTTCTGCTCTGGCTTTTGCCCTTGCCTTTGCCCTGACTTCTGCCCTTGCCTTTGCCCTTGCTTCTGCGGCAGGCTTTTGTTGTTCTTTGCTTCCTTAGTCATGCTCATTATTATAGAACTGTTTAGCCCCTAACGCAGTGACTATTTATCTCATGCTAGAAGTTTATACAAGGTAGATGATATGCTGTACAGTTGCTATGCGCAGTGTGCCCAAAAGCACATGTACCACTAAATATGAAACATAGCTGTCTCTGCAGTCCTGGTGACTGCAGTTCTAATGACAGCCCACTACTGATAAGCATTCTAGAGAGGCCCTTTTGTTTTATTTTCTATCCCTTCTTGCTGGTCTACTAATTACTGCATTGGTTGCCAGTAATGGTGGTCTTGCCGAACATTATGGCATCTACACAGCCTCAGTGATTATCCACCTTGTTGGACTTTTTGCCATGACCATAGTCCTACTCATTCGCAAAGAATCCCCTTTTAAGCACACTGCTGCCTGGGTTCTGTATCTGGGTGGCGGAATTGGAGTCCTAACCACGTTGTTTAACAATTTTGCCTTTGGGCTTATTACTATTTCTGCACTTCTGGCATTGGGATTACTGGGACAAAGTGTCATGGGCTTACTGGTCGACCAATTTGGTCTTATGGGAATGCCCAAACATCCCTTCCACCTGCGCAAACTGATTGGCATTGTCTTAGTCGTAGCGGGCATTATCGTAATGGTTGATAGCTTTGTGCTGATTCCCGTACTCATATCATTTTCTGCTGGTATTTGCGTGGTGCTATCACGTACCCTCAACGCAAAACTAGCAGAAAAGTCCAGCGTTTACACCAGCACCTTCTTCAATTATGTAATAGGGCTGAGTCTATCCATAGTTGCACTGCTAGTACTAGGACAGGGTGAACTGGCCATTCTCCCTACCCTTAGCCTTTCGCCAGACCCCTTGATCTACCTAGGCGGGCTACTCGGTGCGTCGGTAGTACTCATATGCAATATTACTGTTGCGCGCGTGTCAGCCTTCTACTTAACACTGCTTATGTTTGTTGGTCAGATATTCTCTGCCCTTATCTTCGACATGGCAATTAGTCAAACCTTTGAACCCCTGCTTCTAGCTGGTGGACTACTAGTTGCGCTAGGACTTGTTATAGATTTAGTTATTGATAAAAAATATCGCCCGCAGGACTTACCTGGTAGTTAGTCGAATGCGTTATACTGATACGTCTACACACAATCTACACAAACAATTCTCTTATCGTACTTTTTGTGTAAGACGCGGAAGGAGCACATCTTATGAGTCGAATCGTTGTAGCTTTGGGCGGAAATGCCCTGGGCAATACACCCGATGAACAGTTGGAGCGCGTACAGCATACCGCAAAGGTCTTGACGCCCCTTATTTTGGCTGGGCATAACCTGATTATCTGTCATGGCAATGGTCCCCAGGTTGGCATGATTAACTTAGCCTTTGAGGCTGGTGCCGAAGCCAATACTACTCCCCGGATGCCTCTGGCAGAATGCACAGCAATGAGTCAGGGTTACATTGGCTATCATTTGCAGAACGAAATCGATGCAGAAATCGAACGTAACGGAGTCAGTGGTATCCCCGTCATAACCATGTTGACCCAAACTATTGTGGATGAAAACGATCCCGCATTTCAAAACCCCACCAAACCCATTGGCCCCTATTACAGCGAAGAACAAGCGAAGGAACTAATGGCTGATACAGGTGATACCTACATCGAAGACTCTGGTCGGGGCTGGCGCAAAGTAGTAGCCTCTCCTAAGCCTGTAAGCATCTATGAAACCATTTCTCTGCAAACACTCTTCTACGCACGCGAAGTTATCATTGCAGGGGGCGGAGGAGGAATCCCCATTGTAAAGCGCGGTCATCGCTATGTAGGTGTTGATGCTGTTGTGGACAAAGATTTTGCTGCAGGCAAGTTGGCAGAACTCATTGATGCCGACTATTTCCTAATACTGACAGCCGTTGACCAAGTAGCCATCAATTTCGGAAAGCCTGACCAGGCCGACCTACTTGAAATGACTGTTGATGAGGCACGTAAACACATTGCTGACGGTCAATTTGCACCAGGATCTATGCTACCCAAAGTAGAGGCCGCTATAGGTTACGCAGAAGCAAAGCGCGGACGCAGCGCAATCATTACCAGCCTTGACAAAGCAGCAGAAGCATTAAGCGGCACCACGGGCACAAGGGTCATCTGTCCCTACTGCTAGCCAGCAATATCAATACCAGCCACTCGTATCGACAAAGCTTTTACACAGAGGCACCCGCTTACAGGGTGCCTCTTTTCTGAGATAAGCATCCACACATAGCGCTGCCACCTACCATCTGCTATCTGCTATCTGCTATCTGAGAACACTTTTTATCTTACAAAAGTTACTACCTGTGCCTACTCAAGCAGAGACAGGTAGAATGTAGGAGAGGCAATTTGATGTGCGGATGATGGCATAGACAACTCAATCAGAAAAACATCCTCTGACTGAGAGTCTTTGTCGTATATAGGAAAGGGCTTTGCGCAATGTTTAGCAAGATATTCCACAAAGTGAAATTCCCACAAAGGCTAATGCTGCTCAAAAGAAAATTTTCAACAGAAACACCAGGATATCGCTCAGAAAGACTGAGATGGATAATGCTGGGCATAGTCCTGACACTTACCACTTGGTCGGCAATCTCACTAGCAACGAGCGACTGGGCGCCTGCACCAGAACCAGAACAGACTCCCCCACCTCATGAGGCAGTGCTAGAAAGTGAACCTTATCCAGAGTCCGAGTCTGCGCCAGAGATGCTGGCAAGGTTCATAGACCTCTACGAGAATAATTCTGATTTAGTAGGATGGATTCGTATCTCGGGAACTGCAGTAGATTACCCTGTGTTGCGAAGTCCTGATGATGACTGGGATTTTTATCTACATCACGACTTTTATCGCCAGCCTGACGAGCGCGGTATTCCCTATATTTGGCCACATCAAGACCCTGAAGAGAGTGACCTGCTATTCATCTACGGGCATCACTTGCCCGACGGAACACAGTTTTCGGATGTAGCAAAATATAGTGACCCTAGCTACTTTGAAACTCATCCCATTATTGAAATGTCCTCACTCTATACTGAGAGAAATTTTCAGGTCGCTTTTGCCTTTAATGTCTGGTCCAATCAGGAATATGGCTCATACTACTATCATCCCGAAACGGGCACTGAGGGAGAAATGCCCTT
>WQVS01000051.1 GCA_009785705.1 Coriobacteriia bacterium | reverse complement strand
TGTGCTTCGCTGCCCTATGGTAGTGCTTCCTGTCTGATTGGCTTCGTAGTTTTCGCTTGCCTCTACCACACGTTCTAGCAGGCGACTCAGATCTGCCAAGCTTGCCTGCCGTGAAACAGTGGCCTTTGCTCCTGCCAGCATGGCACGCTGGATGCCCTCTGCATCATCTTTCTCGACCACCATGACAGTGCCTACATTGGAATGACTAAGCCTGATGGCATCGCAGAGATTCGCTGGGGATATATCTGAAATCAGACTATCAATTACGATCAGTCTTCGTGTAGTCATATCATCCAAGTCAAGAGCACGCAAACATTCCGAGCCCGTACGAAAAGTGTGTACTACACGCACTTCGCCCCTTGTCATCAGGCTTGACAAGTCCAAGGGAAATCGTTTGTCAGAGCTGACTAAGGTTAGAGTATCGAGTAAGACCTTGGACATGACTTAGCCACCCTGCTTACTATCTGAATCAGGCTGCTTATCTGCGCCTGTATCATCATCGTCGAGCTCAAAGGTCAAGGTTTCCTTTGGTAAGACAAAGTGGATAGTGCTTGCTCGCGAAGCCGTAAGAATCTGCTCAACCTGATCATTAGGGATAGCAAGTGTTATCCAGTTCAGCGATTCGCCGTGCGGTGTTGAGTTTTGCGTGCTGGCTCCACTAGTAAGTGCCAAGCGGGAGCTATCTTGTGCATCCTCGCCCTCGATTGCCTCGCTCTGAACTGCAACGGTATTGGCAGAGAGCACTTCAATATAGCTTGCTAGCTCAGCTACACGACCATCTGATGTTCCTGCCATTAGAGTCAAACGCATGCCGCGACGCAGTTCTCCGCCCAGGGCATGAATATTGTCAGCGGGAAGCGTAACTGCAGTCATTCCTTCTGAGAGACGGTCAACGGGTAGCTGCTGATCGAATACACGCAATGCTGTAAGTGCCTCACCCTTTAGTATTGTTGCGGCGCTACGACGCCCCTCAATCTGACCGAAGTCTTCAAGGCTAATCACTCCCTCAGGAAGGCAAAAGCCTGGCCAGATTTGCTCATCGAAAAGTCGACTACTTAGGAGTGTTCCTGATTCGATTCGTTCACGCGCAACCATGACACTGACAGCCCCACCCTTAAACTGTTCAAGCATTTCAGTGTGAGCGCGCTCTGCAGACTGTGTCTGGCCCCAAAGAAAGAGGGCTGCGCATAAGGCAGCAACAATGCCTGCCAAAATCGAGATAATAAGTCGCTTCCTCTGCGTCATGGGATTCCCCTCCTGTAGTCTGCTGCCTAAGCTTAAACCTCTGGCATAGAGCTGGCTTGAAGCAGATAGCTTAAGTAGTTGGCGAGCAGCCCGCTGTATGCGCTAGGCATTACAGCGGTTACCGCTCATGTCATTACAGAGAGCATCCTAACAAGGAAGGATTAAAAAGCGATAAAGCTCTGGCTAAGCGAGCATTAAGTGAGAGTTAAATCTAGGCTAAATCTACGCTAATTATTTGTTAAATGCGCAGCATATAGAGGAAATAGTGATTGAGCTGTCTGATTGGTGCTTCTTCTAAGAAAATCTTGCAAAGTACAGATGAGTCCACTATACAAAGAAGGCTGCGCCTTGTTTGGCACAGCCTTCTTTTTGGTTTTGCAAAGTATTTAAGCTACAGAGCTAGTTTGACTTGCGCCTAACTAGGGTCTCGCTAGAACAAGCAAGTCTGTAAGCCACAACTATCGCTAACACTACTGCTGCAATCATGTGCATAAGGTGCAGAGTTGGGTTAGCCCAGTCACCCGTTTTGGGTCCAGTGCTAGCGCCAGGCGTAGTGGTAGCTTCGTTGCTATCACCAGCTGGTCGACGTGGAGGAGTTGGGGTTCCAGTCTCTTCTCCTGAGCCAGGATCTGTTTCTTCAGGATCATCAGTCTCTTGTCCGGTGCCGCCGTTACCATTGCCGCCATTATCTGGAGGACATACGCAGGGGTATTCGCCACATTCATCACAAGGTGGAGTTGTTATACACACACAAGGATCTTCTCCACACACGTCACAAGGCGGTGGCGTTACACAAATACAAGGGTACTCTCCACATTCATTGCAAACTGGTGGAGTTTCGCATACGCAAGGATCTTCCCCGCACACATCACAAGGTGGAGTTGTTACACACACGCAAGGATCTTCTCCACACACGTCACAAGGTGGTGGCGTTACACAGATACAAGGGTACTCTCCGCACTCATCGCAGGGTGGAGGTGGTGTTACACACACGCAAGGATACTCTCCACATTCGTCACAAGGTACATCTATGGGGCCCTCTTCCGCCACATAGTTCAAGATATTAGTAAAGGTCAGAGCATCAGTAGCACCCGAAGCATCAGGGGTTACTGCTGCTATTGCAACACTAGCAACAACAAGTTCTCCGTTACTTTCTTCTACCACGATAGTTAGTGTGTAGACTGCATCCGAATAGTTCATCGTCGTGCGTGCAGGCAAGGTGTTAGTTGACTGAAGTTCAGTAACTTCGTAGACAAAAGTTCCTGCCTCACTGAAAGTGAAGTCCACATTGGTGCTTCCGTTTGCTGTTGTGGCAGTTGTGTTAGTACTGCCTGGAATCGGTACACTCGCTGTCTCAACAATAGTAGCAGTGACAGTGTCTTCGAAAGCAAAGTCAAAGCTTGTATTAGGCAGGTCAAACGCTGTCGTTGTCTCTACAGAAAGTACCTTGTTAAGGGCTACTGTTGTAGTGACTTCAGACGGCTGTACTGTAGCATCGTGGCTCAAAACATTAGTAAAAGTGAGTGCTGTTACTGTAGCACCAACCGATGCTGCATTAGTATCAAGGCTGTCAGCTGCATCCACAATAATACTCATGCTATAAATAACAAGTTCTCCGTTGTTTTCTTTTACTTCAATAATTAGCATGTAGACTGCAGGAGAGTCGTCTATGCTCGCACCAGGAGGTAGAGGTGTTACAGCAGTGCTTGAGGTTTCTTTAACTTCGAAAACAAAACGACCAGGTCTGTCAAAGGGGATGTCTACTCCGAGGGTTCCTGACGTTGTTGTAGAAGCTGTGTAAATATTACCTGGGATAGTGATGCGCGGATCGTCCACTGTAGGCATATTGGCTGCCACCGTAGCCGCATCACTATGGCCATCAAAACTAAATGGCGCGAAAACAAAGTCAAATGCAATATTTGGCACAGTGATGGAATTTGTTGTATCTACTGAAAGCACCTTTGTAAGCGGTACTGTAGCAGTAGCAGGAACAGCTGGCTGCACTATTACGCCAGTACCTCTCCATACGCCTTCTACACGGACCTCGCCATCTCTAAGCCTTTGCTGTATGAGACTTTGCGTGATTACAGTAAAGCCCTCTGCAGCATCCGTAGCAATAGCTGAGCCATGGAAGTGTTCGGGAGGAGCCATGCCTGGATTTACCCAATCGGGATTCGAGTTTCCAAAACTAAATTCGTAGCCTGCATGCCTTGCATCAAATCCTGGTGTTTGCGGATCTGAGTAAGTAGGATCATTATGCAGAATTGAGCTAACGTTAAAATCTCTAAGTCCTGCCGCACCAAGACTGTCATAATCTGGATGAGGAGTTGCTCCAGCTGTGGTGATGACCACTTCCTGTCCATGCTGAAGAAGAATTACTACTTCGCCCCAAGTCCATCCTGTTGTTGTGCCCTGCTGTTCAGGCACAAGCTGAATAAAGCCTCCACTCGCATTAAAAGAGACAGCTCCGGGGAGACTTGCTACTGAATAGAAGTGTTCGGCAGTAGTTACTACCTCACGCGTGAGCGTATTAACAACATAAAGATTGACACTTGTCACCGAATCAAAAGTAAGTACAGTAATCTGATAAGGGAAAGGTAGGTCTTTATCTGCACCTGTGCCCTCAACGCTGTGCGCTATCATCGGCGCCTGAAAATCTCTCGGAATAGTGTTGCTCTCTGCTGCAACAATTCCTGATGACAAGTCCGAATCCAAATTGGACGTCATCGCAAAAAGTGTTGAAGCAAATACAACACTTAAAACTGTGGCGATCGCTAGAGTAAGTGCTGTTCTAGAGAAAGCCATCTGCACAAATTTCTTCATGCTGCCTCCTTAAATAGAGAGTGCTTTCGCACACTCAATACACGATTTGCTACAAAATTTGTAGCAAGCAAACGACCTTCATTATACTCTTTTGATACCTAGAATCTGCATTTTGGCAAGTTCGCTCACAAAAACTACATAAAATTCGTACATTTCGCATGCAAGATTGAAGGAAATTCAACTTTTGGAAATTTTTCTTTCTCTATAGGACTGGACAGCGGCTCAAAAAGTCGGTATTATTGCTAGTCGCTGTGCCTTCATCAACTTGATGGTTACAGCAGATTATTTAGCGCGGGGGTATAGCTCAGTTGGTTAGAGTGCTGGCCTGTCAAGCCAGAGGTCGCGGGTTCAAGTCCCGTTACTCCCGCCAGTTTCACCGCACAGAGTTCGCGGTACAAGGAATGGGCCGTTAACTCAGTTGGTAGAGTCGCGGACTTTTAATCCGTTGGTCATAGGTTCGAGCCCTATACGGCCCACCACTCATCCTTTCTCATTTTCTTGCAATCCTCAAAGATAGAAGGTACCCTTAATAAGCCCCCTTAGTCTAGCGGCCAAGGACGCCGCTCCCTCAGAGCGGAGACAGGGATTCGAATTCCTTAGGGGGCACCATCTACCTACTTACAAATGCTCTAGGCGCTTAGGATGTGTGCTAGTTTTGTGCGAAATGAAACGTAAGTATTGCCTCCAGCCTCACTACACTTGTGACCTGAGGCTACTCGAACGCTGCTTTGTATAAATTAGTGTGAATATTGAGACGCTGTGTGTCTAGGGAACTTGCTGATAGATACTGCGCAAAGTTTCTAGTGCCTGGGGATATTCAAAGGTCGCGCTCATGCCGAATTGATCGTGTGGCAAATCAAAAACATGCCCATTTTCCACTGCATAAAAATGTCGCCATATGTCGTTCTCAGCAAACTCTTTATCAAACATTTCAATCACATCATCAGGCAAAGCATGCGCTGTGCGTAAAATGATGTCTGGTTGACGCAGCAGCATGTCTTCTGTGTTTACTGTAAGAAACTCCCCAGCTTCGCCCTCATAGACGTTGACAGCACCTGTCATAGCCACCAGTGACCCTACATAAGAGTTTTCTGTCGCAACCATATAGGAACCCGGTAGACCCATCAAAATCAATACACGAGGCGGCTCATCATGGTCAAAGTCTTCACGCGCCTGTGATAGAAAGTCTTGGTGCTGTTGTGCCAGAGCTTGGGCCTCTTGCTCCCTCATCAAAAGAGGTCCCAGTTCAGCAATTGCTGCATACATATGGTCAATGCTCCGCAGGTTTAAAAAGGCAACATCAATGCGTGCTGCTTCAAAGCGCGGTCCTAGGCTGCTCTCAAGAGTGCGCGGAGCAAAAACCCAGTCTGACGAAAGAGACCTTATGATTTCCATGTCAGGATTCATTGAAGCGCCGACATTGACGGCTCCATGAAAGCGATCAGAGAGTTCAAGTTCGCTTTGAGGAACCCCGATGACATCAACATCAAGCCTGTCCATTATCTCTGAGACAGCGCGTGAGGTTGCAACTACTTGCTCGTTGCCTGTTATGATGCGTGGACCATCTCTACCCTCTGGATATTGGTCTATCAAAGAATGAGAGATGAAAGCACCCAGCGCAATAGTCAGGATGCCTGACAGTAAAACAGCAATGAGACCTTTATAGCGCTGGAAAATCATAGTAGTAAGGCAATCTTTGCTCTAGCTTTTTGCCTTTTTCTTAACTACAGTCACTATTACGGCTACAGCAGCAATCACTAGGAGAAAGCCACCAGCGAAAGCGAGAAATGTGAGAAGTTGTCCGCGGTCTTCGTCTGCTACACCCACAACTTCGTCATTAGCAGAGTTTTCAAAGATGGCAATCGCATCATCGTCAAGTTCATCAGAGATTTCAGCGATGGGAATCTCTACCGCTTCCCCTTCAGGGGCAAAAGAGGCGAAGCACACAACCTCACGTCCCATAGGGATTGAGATAAGGGATATTCGCAAGACAGGATCTTCGTCTGGCACCATTACGCGAATATCACGCGCATTGTCGTCTGGATGTTCCTCAACGATGCTGTAAGGCAGCGTCTCTGCTGCCTGTCCCTGACTATCGAGCAATTCTACGATAAGGTCCTGGGATTCCTCTACCAGTCCAATGCGAAAGGTAATGAATGTGCTTCCCTCACTATCGACAAGTAGTGTCGCAGGGGTACGCATAATGAGGTTTTCGCTCATGCCTTGACCCAGTTCGGGATTTTGTCCCGGATCTTCGATTTCCCCCGTTATGGGGTTAACGTACGAAGGAACCGCCTGCAGTTCTTGCTGCTGTGCAGCACCAGCGATTCCTCCCAAAAAGGTAAAGGGGGCAAGTAAAGCCCCCACTACCAATAGATAAATACCAAAACGTGTAACTATGTTGGATGTAGCTATGCTATTTCGAACCACTGACTCCACTTGCGCTCCTCCTTGGAACAATTTTCTTGGTGTAGAGCAACCAACCGGCTCCCACAATACCTATTATACCTAAGCCAATTCCAGCCCAGGCCCACCAAGGTAGTGTAGCAAGTTCATGAAGCATTTCGTCAATCGCAGATAAGCCACGCGTTTCAGCATCAGCAGCATCGCCGTCTGCAGCAAAGGCTTCATTAACGCCTAGGATTGGTTCTGGGGCAACTGCTTCCGTTGCCTCTGCACTACGTTCCACGTCGTCCAGGTCGGGCATTTCTGCAACAACAACAGCGGTACTGCCAGATAGTTGTGCGCCGTCAACGCGCTGCAGCGTATCCCAGCTGATGCGCAATCTTGCTGGCAAGTTCTGACCAGCATTAGGCATCACAGCAACTTCTGGGCTCATCCACAGCCTTACAGGCTGCCAAGAGCTTCTGTTAGGCAGGTTAAAGCTAAAGGCGCTAGGCTTGCCACCAGGTAGGTTGCGCGCTAAGACACTGGCATTGCCTCCGTTAACGTTGAGTGTGCCCAGGTTAGTCACGATATTGCCCACCTGTAGCGGGTTTGTAGCGACAGACATAGTTAGACGATCCCCACGCACATCTACAATGGCGCGATTGTTTAGTGCTCCATTTGCCATTGATGGTGCATTGTTAGTTGCATGCCAGAAGTCTACACGCACGGTATAGCGTCCATCTGTCATCTCATTAACATCTACGGTGTCTGCACCCGTAGGGCGAGACACTAGTCCGTCAAAAGCTTGGCGCAGTTCGCCATATGCCCTGTTCACCGCAGCTTGTGATGCATTTCTGTTGTTATAGACTGAGCGAGCATTGGCAAGTGATTCTGTCAGCGCTGCTACCGATAGCTCGGTGTAGTTTGCATGATTTACGCGCTCTGCACGATTAATCAGTTGTCCAAGAGCTGTTCTGTTAACCGTTCCCTGTTCAGCTGGTGGAGCAATCGCTGTTGGTGCAGAGAAACTAAAGCCCCTATAGGTTGGAGTGGTCAGTCTGACCGCTGTTGTTGGATCAAGCATCATGCGAGCGTCTTGGGTCATAGGAGCCATCCCCGGAGGAGCAATGTCGATACCAACCATCAAAGTTCTTGCGGTATCGCGCCAGCTTACGGTGATAACTTCGGCATTTCCAGCGGCATTTCTGACATGACGATGCGCGGGCACAATGTTTGCACGCGCAGTGGCGTTGTTGTCACTTTGAGTTCTGTCAAAGGTGTAATTCGAGGCGATTCCTAGGTTCTCAGTCTGGAAGAAGTGCACTAGGTGACTATTGCCACGAACTTCTACAACCGCACGAGTATGGAAGTAGTCATCCATTGATGACAGTAGATGCGTGTTGTCACTACGGCGCACCGAAATATTCATGAGGTAGAACTGACCCTCATCAGGAGCAGCAGGTGGTGGCGTCGTGGGTCGACGCACTAGCGCATCATAGGCTTGACGCAAGTCATCATGTGCTGCATTGACCGCACTTTGTGTGGCATTAGCATTGTTATATACATTGCGCGCATGAGTAAGTGCAGCATTGAAAGGTTCTAGGGACTGTGCAGTAAAGTTTGCCTGGTTTACATTTTCAGCAAGCGCAATAAGAGCTCTTAGGGCAGCCTTATTCGCAGGAGCTGGTGGTGGCACTGGAATGTCCGTATCGACCGTAAAATCAAAGCCCATGTAAGTCGAGTCTGTCAATCTGGTAGAAGTTGACAGATCAAGCATCATGCGAGCATCTTGCAAGCCAGGACCAGGGGGAGCAATAAACATTCCCACCATGAGTGTTCTTGAAATATCAGACCACTCTACCGTGATGACTTCAGCATTGCCAACAACATTCCCTTCGTGACGCAGGGATGGCACTAGGCTTTCTCTTGCGCTAGCGTTGTCGTTACTCTGAGTTTTGTCATAAGTATAGTCCGAAGCAAGACCCAGATTTGCTGTCTGGAAGAAATGTACACGATCGCCATCTTCTCTTACTTCCACTACTGCTCTTGGATGGAAAAAGGGATCCATTGAGGATAGACGTGTGGTATCTCCACTTTCTCTAGCAGAGATATTTACCAGGTAGAAGCGACCTTCCTCTATAGGTGGCTGAGGTGGTGCAACAGGACGCAGCACAAGGGCATCATAAGCTTGCTGTAGTGCAATCTGCGCCCCATTAACCGCAGGCTGTGTAGCATTAGCATTGTTGTACACGGTGCGAGCATAAGTAAGTGCAGCATTAAAGGGTCCAAAGGACTGCTCTGTGTAGTCTGCCGCATTTAGGCTTCCTGCGCGCGCAATAAGGGCTCTTAGGGCTGTCCTATCTACAGGGGTGGGCGGTTGCTCGCCTGGGTCAACAATAAAGTCAAAGCCCATGTAGGTCGAGCCTGTCAATCTGGTAGATGTTGACAGATCAAGCATCATGCGAGCATCTTGGGTCATTGGCGCAAATCCAGGAGGAGTAATGTGCATTCCCACCATAAGTGTTCTTGCTGTATTGGACCACTCTACCGTGACGACTTCGGCATTTCCAGCGGCATTTCTATCATGGCGCATAGCGGGGATTAAGTTTGCCCGTGCGCTAGCATTATTATCGCTTTGGGTCTGATCGTAAGTATAGTCCGAAGCAAGACCTAGGTTTGCTGTTTGGAAGAAGTGCACACGATTGCCATCTTCTCTCATTTCCACTACTGCTCTTGGGTGGAAGAAGTCATCCATTGAGGATAGTCGTGTGATATCTGTGCTTGTTCTTGCAGAAATATTTACTAAGTAGAACTGGCCTTCTGTGGGAGGTACTGGTGGTGTAGCAGGGCGCTCTACTAGGGCATTGTATGCCTGCAGTAGTTCAAGGCGTGCTATGTCGATGCTTGTTTGGGTGGCATCTGTATCGCCATAGACTATCTGGGCTGAAGCTAGCGCTACAGCTAATACGTCAACAGAAAGCTGTGTATAGTTACCAGAAGAGATTGCCTGTTCCGCCTGTGCAATAAGGGCACGCAATTCAGCCCTGTCCGCGAGGTCTGGTTGTCCTCCGTTATCTTGCCCAAAGTCAAAGCCCATGTAGGTATTTCCTGCAAAGGCAGTGGCATTGTCTATATCTAACTCTATTCTTACATCAGTGGTAAGAGGCATTGGCATAGGAGATCTATCTATAGTCATGCCAAAGAG
>WQVS01000050.1 GCA_009785705.1 Coriobacteriia bacterium | reverse complement strand
GCTGGTGGCGGGCAACTGCAGCGTATTCCACAACCACAGGTACAGATAGCTCCATCTGCTTATAGTAAGTTCAAATTGCCCGTTATTCCAGGTGTTTTGCCGCGCACTACTTTGCCGCAGGGTGTTGGACTTGTACTAGAAGGCGGTGGCACCCGTGGCTTCTACAGCGCAGGAGTATTTGAAGCCTTTATGGATGCGGGTATTATGTTCCCCTATATTTCTGCAGTGTCAGCAGGGGCCGCAAATGTGCTTAGCTACATTTCAGGGCAGCGCGGACGCAATCGCTTGATTGTTGAGCGACTTGTGGGTGACCCTCGCTACTTGAGTGGCAGCAACCTACTTCGTGATCGCTCACTTTTCAATTTTGATTTTATTTTTAAGACAGTGCCCAAGGAATACCTTTTCTTTGACCAAAGGGTATTTGACAGCGTTCAGACACGCCTACTTACAGGAGCCTTAGACTGCAGAGAAGGGAAGACTATCTGGTTTGAGAAGGCCAGTCTTGGAACTGACTTTACTCCAACAATTGCATCTTGCTCAATTCCTCTTGTTTCACGCATGGTTCGCTTTGATAACAGAGAGCTTTTCGATGGGGGAATCCTTGACCCTATCCCAATAGAGAAATCAATTGCAGATGGAAATCGCTTCCATGTGATTGTGCTAACGCAAAATGCTGGTTACATTAAAGCAGCATCAAAAAGCGGAGCAGTGCTTAAAATGGCCTATCGAAAGTATCCTCATTTACTTTGGGCGCTAAAAGAGCGCCATGACGCTTATAATAGACAGGTAGCTTTGGCAGAACGCCTAGAGCGTGAAGGGCGCGCTCTCATCATTAGACCACATAATACTATGGATGTGTCTCGTGTAGAGTCTGACCCAGAAAAGCTACTTGAGCTTTATGATGAAGGACATCTGGACGGTGCACTTGCGGTAGATAAGCTTCATCAATTATTTCGTTTTTAGAGAAAGAGAATAATTCAATGGATAGTGTCAAGGCAAGGCTTTTGCCCTACGTAGTATTTTGCGCAGGGGCTGCAGGTATGTCTTTGCAATTGGTTGGCTCCCGTCTTCTGGCTCCCCACTTTGGAAATTCAATTTTCGTATGGACAAGTCTTATTGGGGTCATGCTGGGATTTATGGCCCTAGGCAATTTTTTAGGTGGCAGACTTGCTGATCGTATAACCTCTTCAGACCTTTTATTTTGGGTACTTACCTTGTTGTCAATGAGTATTTCACTGGTGGCGATGATAGGTGCTTGGGCGCTGGGATTCTTTGCTGAGATTGAATCTTTGCGCACGGGGATGGTATTGGGCTCAGCCATGCTGTTTGCCATACCCTGTACCTTATTTGGTATTGTTCTGCCCTCTTCAATACGTCTGCGCATGCAAGCAGTTTCAGATTCAGGTGCTAATGTTGGGACACTTTCTGCAGTGTCTATGATGGGTAACATCGCAGGAACTTTCATTACAGGCTTTTGGCTTATAGCTCTAGTGGGCAGCCGCAGTTTGCTTGCCTGGATTGCTTTGCTTATTTTGTTGCTAGCAACCATTATGGGACTGTCATTTCGCAAGCTTCTTGGTGAAGAGCAGAACCAAGGCAATGCAAAAGATAAAAAGAAGGGCAAAAAGAGCAAAGGACAAAACGACAGTCAAAACACAACACCCTTGCTTTACAAGGCAGTAGCATTGGGGTGTGCTGCCCTCTTGCTGGTAGGTGCTTTTATCTGGCACCCTCAGTCAGAGACAACACAGGATCTACGTCTTTTTGACAGCCTTTATGGTCAATATTTTGTGGGGAATAGAGTAGTGTCTAATACCGATGGCGAGCTGAGCACAGTTCAGTTCATATCAAATAATCCCCGGGCTCTAGAATCAGCCGTTTACGCTGAGACTTTAGAGCCTTTTTACTTTGAGTACTATGGTTTCTATGATTTGGCAGCAGCTATCAGTGCGAGTCCGCACAATACTCTTATGATTGGCGGAGGAGCCTTCGTTTATCCGCGTTTCTTTTTTGACGCCTATCCGCAAGCGCATATGGATGTAATAGAGATTGATCCAGCACTACTGGATGAAGCCAAAGAGAATTTTGGTTTTGAGCCACACGAAAACCTAGGCATCTATCTAGAAGATGGGCGCATGTTCTTGAACCGTGCTGTACAGCAAAGCAGACAGGCTTCCAATAATTCAAGCCTTTATGACTTTGTGATTATGGATGCTTTTAACTCTGCCAATAATGTTCCCTTTCAGCTGACAACGCTTGAGTCTATGCAGCATTGTGCAGACCTTATGACAGATGATGGTGTCTTTGTCATGAATATGATTGCAAGCATTGAAGGGGAGGGCTCGCAGTTCTTAGCTTCGCAGTACCTTACCTTGCGCGCAGTTTTCCCGCAGGTAGAAGTGTTTACGGTCAATATGCATGAAGTCGAAGCAGGACGACCACGCAATGTGGCGATTATCGCAACAAAAAGCGAAACTAATAATCTGCTCAATGCGCTAGAGCAGATCAATCCGCAGCTGGCAAGTCAGACCTTTGCTCCTGATATAAGTGAGGCAATGGTGTTGACGGATGATTTTGCGCCGGTTGATCAGATGTTGATGGGTGTAAACCAGTAGCGCACATCCAGATGTCCAATCTCCGCACCAATTTTAAGAAATGAAATACTCACGTAGCTTCAGTACGCTCCGCTTTCATTTCTTAAAATTAGCACGAATCTTGCACGCCTGGATGCACGCTAGATTTTGTACGAATCTTAGGCGTCTTGATTGCGCTAAGTTTTAAGGACTATCTGAGGTAGCTGGAGATTAGTCTCCGATTGCTTTCGAAGAGTTGCCTGACTTCACTTTGAGATTCGGGGCGCACTAGAGGCAGTAGCTGATTTACTAGAGCCTCGACTTTTACATCGTTTAGCTCACCGTCGTCATAGGCATCCATTGCTTCATTAAGAAGTTTTGTTACAGCTGGCATATCTTCTGCGTCTACGCGCTCAGACAGATAGCTTAGAGCGTTATCAAAGGCTTGCTGGATAATAAAGTTCATTTACATTTCCTCAATCGCCAGTATATTTCTTGCTATTACACTTTGTCCAAAGCTAATACTTCCATCATTTACGGGTAGTTGTTCAGGGGCTATCACTCGAAGACCTTTGTTTTCTAGTATGCTTCGGGCCCCTGACATGACAAGGCGATTCATGAAGACGCCTCCTGCTAGGGCTACGGTATCTAAGTCACGTTGACGAGCCGCCTTTGTGCTAATGTCTCCAATCATGGTGACTACCGCATCATGAAAGCGGCGAGCTAGCTCTGCTGTCGTTAGTTCACTTTCTGGGTCTTCCATAGCTTCCATGTCGTCGAGTAGGGCGCGAATCACGGGTTCTGGGTCGATTATTACGTCTACGCCTGCAGTCGCTGATTCAGATATTGGCGCAGGGCGCATAGCAAATCTGTAGCGTGGGGGAGTAGGCTTCGCATCCAGTGCGCTACTGACTGCCTCAAGCATCATGGCAGGAGAACCCTCAAAGGATGCATCGTCGCATATTCCTAGTAGGGCTGCCACAGCATCAAAAAGGCGACCCATTGACGTTGTCATGGGAGTATTGAGGCCTTTTTCTGCCATTGCAAGTACGGTTGCACCTTCATGTTCTTCTAGTCTGCGCTCAATGGATGCGACAGCGGGATGCTCTCTTAACTTGTAGTCATCTAGAAGTGCGTAGAGTGTACGGATGGGACGCTTGATGGCACCTGCCCCCCCTGGCAGGGCAAAGGGACGCAGGTGGGCGAAGCGCTCAAAGCTGGGATGAGAGGCACCTGTAATGAGGATTTCTCCGCCCCAGATACTACCGTCACTTCCATAGCCTGTGCCATCAAAGGCGATGCCAATGACAGGCTCGTTTACTCCGTGCTCTGCAGCTGCGGCCACTACATGCGCATGATGATGCTGAACACCGATTAAGCGCAAGGGTTTATTGCTGCCTGCAGTCTGTTCTTCTTGAACCTTGGCCCACTTCGTTGACAGATATTCTGGGTGCAAGTCATGTGCAATCACTTGCGGAGAAATTTTGAAGAGTCGTCTGTACTGCGCGATAGTTTCCTCAAAGGCAGTGAGAGTTTCACTGTTTTCAAGGTCACCAATATGTTGCGAGGTAAAAGCATAGGTGTCTTCATGTGTACTGGCAGTATCTATCAAAGTGAAGGTATTTTTTTGTTCTGGCCCTACAGCCAGTATGGCTGGGACCTTTTTTGAGCTAGCATTAGCAGCAAGATTTGAGCCTGCTTCTGGCAGCGTTCCTAGTCTTGATTCCGTTCCTGTAGAATGGCTGGTTCCTCCTGCAAGGCGAATCGGCATAGGAGCATAACCTCTTGCGCGCCTTACCATCTGAGTTCGACCATCAATAATGCGCACAACACTGTCGTCATAGCGTCCTGCAATAGGACGGTCGTGCAGCAAGAAGGCATCTGCGATTCTTGCCAATTGCTCAAGCGCAGAACTGTTGTCACAAACTATGGGGGCGCCGCTGATGTTGCCGCTGGTCATAATGACAGGGCCATAGAATTCTTCCAGCAGTAAATGATGTAAGGGAGTATAGGGCAACATAACCCCAATTTCACGCAGATCGGGAGCCACGGAAAGGGCTAGCTCTGGTGCGCCTAGGGGAACATCACGCCGCTTGCATAGCACGATGGGGCGTACACTGCCCTCTAGCACGACGCGCTCTGCAGCGTCTATGTGAACGTAGCGTGCAGCCTGTTCGATATTGGCAAACATGACTGCGAGAGGCTTGCCCCAGCGAGCCTTGCGGTCACGCAGGCGCGATACGGCCATCTCACTTTGGGCATTGCAGGCCAACTGGAATCCTCCCAAGCCTTTCAGTGCAAGGATTTGTCCCTGGGTAAGCACTTCAGACGCCTCGAGCAAGATAGAGTTTGATCGTGCGCGCTCAGATTCTACATCTTTAGGAGTATTGGCCAGTTGGATAAGCTCCTCATCGGGAGACCATTCCCAGTGATCATGAGCCTTGTCTGTAGGGCTGTTATTATCGCTGCCGTCTGATGAAGGACGGTTGAAGTACAGTCTGGGACCGCAGGCAAAGCAAGCATTGGGCTGTGCGTGGAAGCGTCGATTTGTTGGATCGTTGTATTCTGCCTTGCACTGCGCACATAAGGTGAAGGCCTGCATTGTTGTTTTGGGACGGTCGTAGGGAGTGTCTTCGATGATGGTAAAGCGCGGACCGCAGTCGGTGCAGTTTGTGAAGGGATAGCGATAGCGACGGTCGTCTTGTGAGTACAGTTCCTCTGTACAGGACGGGCAGCTTGCTACATCAGGGGAGATAAAGGTTCGTTCGTTCACGTCAACGACAGAGGGGCGAATCTCGAAGTTAGAAAAATTGCTAACAGGGACGCTACGAATCGACACAGATTCGATGCTTGCGGCGGGCACTTCCTTGGCAGCACCTGCCTCAAGTATCTGGGGAAAGGAATCTGCTAGGGCATCACTGCCCTCAACACAGATATGTACGCCATCACTGGCGTTAAGCACCCAGCCTTGTAGTGACAGTTCACCTGCTAGTTTATAGACGTAAGGCCTAAAGCCAACCCCTTGGACCACTCCCGTAACGTGTAGTTTTAGAGCCTTCATAGTATAAATGCCTTCCAATGTAGTCTTGATAGAGGTCTTAATGATTCGCGTTAAGCTTATTCTACCAGCGCAGGTGCATTGTTCACGATGGCTCTGTAGTCCGTTCGGAAACTGACACAAGTATTCGTTCCGATTATTGGGCTTATGGTAGAATGGTTAGCTAGTCTAATGCTGTGAGACTTGAAACATTCAGCTTTGTGCCCATTGTGTTTTCTATAGTGAGCCTTAGGCCACTCGCGGGTACGCTTACATTATTTTAGTTCTTCAAATTTTTTATATGAAAAGTTTGCCTCTTTCAGTATTGTAGGGCAATGTTGATAGGGCGTCGAACAAGGCTCAGAAAGTAGGGGGTTTTTATGACAGCAATTCGCATTACTGATGACTTCACAGCAGAGACCACGACTCATACTTGTGAACTGCCCATAGATTCACTTATGGGTAAAGAGCGCGTAAAGCTAGATGATACGACACTGCGCGATGGTGAACAGACTGCAGGGATTGTATTTAGCGACGAGGAAAAATTCAACATTGCGCTTATGCTTGATGAAATTGGTATTGATCAAATCGAGGCTGGTATTCCTGAAATGGGGGGCAGCGAGATTGAGACCATCACTCGAATTGCAAGCGCTGGTCTAAACGCATCTGTGCTGGGATGGAATCGTGCGAATGTAAAAGCTATTAAAACTTCTATTGACTGTGGTGTTGATGCGGTGGCGATATCGCTGGCAACCAGTGATATTCATATCCAGACAAAGCTCTTCAAGGACCGCGCATGGGTACTTGACACTATTCGCAAGAGTGTTGCCTTTGCAAAGGAAAACGGTGTTTATGTATCTGTTAATGCAGAAGATGCTTCGAGAACTGGGATTGATTTCTTGGTTGAGTTTGCAAAAGCTGCTGCTGCAGAAGGCGCGGATAGATTGCGCTTCTGCGATACGATTGGCCTTATGGAGCCCTTCCGTATGTATTCAGCGGTAAAGACTTTACGTGAAGAGACGGGTCTTGAGATTGAAATGCATACGCACAATGACTTCGGGCTAGCAACAGCTAATGCAATCGCAGGCATTCATGCTGGTGCTACTTGGGTAAACGTAACGGTAGGCGGCCTGGGTGAGCGTGCAGGAAACGCTTCACTAGAACAGACTGCTACAGCCCTTAAGTATCTAGAGGGTCAAGAAGTTAGAATCGACACAACAAAGCTCTTTGAACTTACTGACTACGTCATGCGCGCCGCAGGTCGTGAACTGTATCCGTCTATGCCTGTTGTGGGCAAGAGCATGTTCAGTCACGAGTCAGGCATTCATGCTGACGGTGTTATCAAGAATCCTAAGACCTATGAAGTATTCCCTCCAGAAGAGGTTGGTCTAGAGCGCCACATCGTTGTAGGCAAGCATTCAGGGGGCGCGACGATTGTTTCTAAGATGGCAGAACGCGGCGTTGAAGTGACGCGTGAAGATGCGGTAGCGATTCTTGCTTTGGTTCGTGCTAAGTCAAGCAGGCTGAAGCGTGCTTTGACTGACCTTGAGCTTTGCAAGATGCATGATGACTACATGAGCAAGAAAGAAGGCAACTAAGTACATGGGTAAGACAATAGCTGAAAAAATATTTGCAATGCATGTCGATGGTGGGGCTGATCGTGAGGTCAGCGCAGGCGATATTGTTATCGCTGATGTCGATTTTGTTATGGCACAAGATGGTACCTCACCACTTGCCATCCGTGCGCTTGAAGCCATGGGTGTAGACCAAGTTTTTGACCCATCAAAGGTTGCTTTGGTGATGGATCATTCTGCTCCTTCACCTCTTGAGGGAGTAAGTGCCCTGCACACCATGATGCGCGACTTTGGTAAAAAGACAGGCTCAATCATTTATGATGTGGGTGCTGGCGTGTGTCATCAGCTTGTTCCTGAACAGGGACATGTTGTAGCGGGTGATCTGGCGATTGGCTGCGATAGTCATACTTGTACTTATGGTGCGATTAACGTCTTCTCTACAGGTGTTGGCAGCACTGATGGTGCGGCAGCTATGGCTTCAGGCAAGCTTTGGTTCAAGGTTCCCGAAACCATTAAAGTGGTTGTAGAGGGCGAGTTGCCAAAAGGCATATATTCTAAAGATATTATCTTGCACCTAGCAGGGATTTTGGGTGCTGATGGTGCAAACTATATGGCACTGGAATTCTGCGGCAGCACTATTGATGCACTGAGCATTGATGCACGTATGACCATTAGCAATATGGCCATTGAGCTAGGCGCAAAAGCGGGGCTAATGGCAGCTGACCAAAAGGTTATTGACTGGTGTCGTGCGCATTCTGACAAAGAGCCACGTCCTGCGAACCCAGACCCTGATGCTAGCTACATTAAGATAGTTGAAATTGATGCAACAAAACTTGTGCCACAAATTGCAAAGCCACACACTGTGGACAATGTTTGCGATATTGACGAAGTGGTCGACCTGCCTATTCAACAGGGTGTACTAGGTACCTGCACTAACGGCAGACTGGAAGATTTGGCTGTTGCTGCAAAGATTCTTGAAGGCAAGACCATTGACCCTGATGTACGCTTTATCGTAGCGCCTGCTTCGAAGCAGGTTTATCTAGATGCAATGGAGGCTGGTTACATCCAGACTCTGGTAACAGCAGGTGCCTGTGTGGTGACCCCTGGTTGTGGCCCTTGCGTCGGAACACATAACGGAGTTCCCAGTGACGGCGAGAACGTTATTTCTACTGCGAATCGTAACTTTAAAGGACGCATGGGCAATAGTAATGCGTTCATTTATCTGGCAAGTCCTGCAGTAGTTGCAGCAAGTGTGCTAGCAGGTAAAATCGTTGACCCTCGTAACCTTGAGTGCTGTGATTGGTGTGGTGAATAATATGTCCTTGAAGGCAAAAGCATTTAAATACGGTGATGATATCAACACCGATTACATTATTAGCGGTAAGTACAAGTTCAAGTCTAATGACATGCAGGAAATGGCCGTGCATGCCATGGAGGAGCTTGATCCTGACTATTACAACAAGGTCAGCCCCAATGGTGGCTTCCTTATAGCAGGTACAAATTTTGGCTGTGGGTCAAGCCGCGAGCAGGCACCTTTGGTGTTGATTAACAGCAATACAAAGGCCGTCATTGCTAAAAGCTTTGCACGTATCTTCTTTCGCAACGCAATTAATACAGGCTTGCCAGTAGTGACATTAGATACCGACCAAATTGACGAAGGTGATGAGCTAGAGCTAGACCTAGAGGGTGGAGTCGTGCGAAATGTGAGCAAGGGCACAGAACTTGAGTTTGCTCCGCTGCCTCCTGTAATGGCGCGCCTTCTTAATGATGGCGGGTTGGTAGCTCACCTACGCAAAAACAATGGAAACTTCAACTTAGAAGGATAATTATAATTATTATGGAGCAGAGCTTCACCCTTGAAAATCCTATAGAAGAAACAGTTCAAACTGCTAGTGAGTGCGCAAAAACGCGTAAGGAGCTAGCAGAATCTCTGGGTCATCAATCCCGTGCCATGCGTGAATATACGGCACAGGTATTAACGGAATTGATGCGAGCTGATGTTGCCTTACTGCAAGACCATGCCGATGACATCGTTGATGCGCTTAATAGACCAGAATCTTTGACGCGCTACAGTATGATTGAAATCATTGGGGAATTGGCAAATCTGGATTCTAAAATAGTAACGGATGCCTATGAGCCACTGCAGGACTCTCTTTATGATGAAGATTCCGGAACGGTGCGCCTTTATGCCTTTCGCGTTTTAGCGCGTTATGGTGCAACAGGTCCAGCCCGTTCTGTTAAAGTTTGGCCTGATCTTTCTATGGCACTGCGCTCTTTCCACGGAGACCCCGAATTTATGGCAATGATGAATGAGCTTATTGCCATGTTGGCAGGGCGTGCAGATACGGCTGTCAAAGAATCTGCCGTAGAACTATTTGCCTTTGATGCAGAACATGCGCGAGGCGATTTACGCAAGAAGGCAGAGACAATCGCAACTTTTGCGCCTGAAGTACTAGAGCGCATCAATAAAGAAAATGAAGACAAGGCAGAAGCGGCATCAGCTGCAAAAGAGGCTGCTAAGGCTGCTGCTGAG
>WQVS01000049.1 GCA_009785705.1 Coriobacteriia bacterium | reverse complement strand
TTTCGACAAGCAATAATCATAAATTTTGGCTCTGGTGTCTACAAAAGAATTGCAAAAGTGCTGCTAGTGTCCACTTTCAAAGTAAGAGAGTGGAAAATATGTCTACTTTACTTGACAGCTGCAGTCTACTTTACTTGACAGCTGCAAATTGAGGATAAAGTGCTGCAAATGGTACCCTAAGTAGGGTGCAAATGGTACCCTAAGCAGGGTGCAAATGGTATACTAGACATCGTTGAGCCAATACTTTGTTGCAAAAAATTAATCGAGAGGCGCATTAAATGAGCGACTATATAACCAGATATGCTGATCTTTGGCTCGATGAAATGATTCCTCACCTTAAGGCAATTGCTATTGAAGGCGCAAAGGGTGTTGGCAAAACACGAACAGCGCAACAGCATGCAAAAAATACTTACAAAATGGATCAACGCGGAGTGCGTGAATCAATCGAGTCGGAATATGAACTACTTTATGATGGCCCATTCCCAACACTGATTGACGAATGGCAATATCTTCCAGAGATTTGGGATAGAGTACGTCGCATGGTTGACGATGGCATACCGCCAGGGAGCATTATTCTGACAGGGAGCCGGCAAAGTAACAATCTTTCATTGCATAGTGGCGCGGGAAGAATTGTTCGTTTCCGCATGCGACCACTTTCTTTGGCAGAACGCTTTCCTGATGCAGAAAAGATTACTTTGAAGAATTGCTTTGCGGGGAAAACCCCTGATCAGCCTCGACTGAACTCGAAAATCACATTTAGTGATTATATGCGTGAGATTGTGCGAACAGGCTTCCCTGATATCAATGCAACACCAGATATAGTCCGAGACAACTTGATTGATTCATACATCGATAATATTGCCACCAGAGAATTCAAGGCTCAGGGTATTGAACTGCGCCAACCAGAAACACTAGTTAGATGGATGCGTGCATATGCAGCCGCAACGGGCACCACGACCAGCTATAGCAAAATACTTGATGCTGCTACACCAGGAGAAAGTGATAAGCCTTCACGCAAAACAACCACTGCATATCGCGAAGCTCTGTCAAGCCTCTGGCTAATTGATGATTTGCCCTACTGGGGAGAAGGCGAAGACTTTTTTGGACGATTGAAGCAGACTTCAAAGCACTATTTGGCTGACCCTGGTCTTGAGGCTCGCCTTTTAGGACTTAGTGCGCAAGATTTGATTAGAGGAGAAGAGGAAACGGTCTACGATCCTGAGTATGGCAGTATTGCAGGTCGTCTCTTCGAGTCACTCTGTGCTATGAGCGTACGCACTTATGCTTCCCAGATTGGTGCACGCACCTACTTCTTAAGAACTGCAAAAGGTACTAGAGAAATTGATTTGATCATTGAGAAAGATCGAAAGCTTGTCATAATCGAAATTAAGCTTGGTACGTCTGTAAGCAGCGATGATGTTCGTCACCTTAACTGGTTTGAGGAAAAGCTCGATGATCGGGTCAAGGAGAAAATTATTCTGACAACGGGTGATAGAGCCTACCGTAGACAAGATGGTGTTCTGGTAATCCCTGCCGTCCTTCTTGGATAAAGCCATAGCCACCCACAAAAGTTGAGAAGTGTAGGTGATTATGGCTTTTCGGAATTACTGTCTAAGCGTCAAAAGTATGCCTTAAACAGCAACAGCAGACTTTTTAACCTTGAAAACAACTTGGTGGAATGGAAAGCAAGCCTCTGACCTGCGGTTTTTTGGTCGCGGGGGGCGGATTTGAACCACCGACCTTCGGGTTATGAGCCCGACGAGCTACCAGACTGCTCCACCCCGCAATTTTTGAGCGAGATATAGTCTAGCACGCCTACGCTCTGCTGCGCAATATCTCTGTTTATCTATTACAATTGTTTTACTATGCGCAAACTATCAGTCATAGCACGTTTGAAAAATAAGCTTTTAGGTAAGCCGCTTGATTCTGATGGACTTGAGCGTACTAAGCTTAACTGGTTTTGGGGCTTTTCTACCCTGACAGTGAATGCTGTTTCTTCTGTTGCGTATGCAATAGAAGAAATCCTCCTGGTGCTCATCCCGGTAATCGGGGTTGCAGCAATTCTGCTGACACCTAATATAGCCCTGCCCATTCTTGTCCTATTGTTGGTGCTAGTGTTTTCCTATTCGCAAATCATCAAGCACTATCCGCGGGGAGCAAGCGCCTATCGTGTAGCCTCAACATCGCTAGGTAAGCGTCCAGCGATTGTTGCTGCTGCAGCTCAGATTATTGATTATGTACTCACTGTTGCACTGAGCATGTCAGCAGCCGCAGCAGCTTTAACCTCAGCCTTTCCTCAGCTCACGCCCTATCGGATTCTACTTGCCATTGCGGGTATTCTGCTTGTGACGCTGCTCAACTTGCGTGGCTCACAAGAATCGTCGCGCGTCTTTGGAATACCTACCTATGTATTCATCTTAGTCATGGCAGCACTGGTCGCAACGGGTCTCTTCAAGCTAGTTACGGGCACTCTTGAGCCTCTGACCTACACACATCTACCGCCTGTAGTGGGAGAGATTGACCCCATACTACCCATCGCAATGGTGTTCTTGCTCCTTCGTGCCTTTGCGTCAGGAAGTATGGTGTTTTCTGGAATTGATGGGGTTAGTACCTCTATGGTGGTACTGCGCAAGCCGCGCCAGAAGAATGCTCAGATTATCCTTTTTGTTCTTGCTGGCGTCATTATCCTCTTGTTTGGAGGAACAGTTCTGCTGGCGCGCGCACTTGAAGTCATGCCCATTATCGACCCTGCAACAGGGATGCCAGCTGCTGGCTCCCTTACCGTAATCGCACAGATGGGAAAGGCAGTCTTTGGGGCAGATTCAGCACTCTTTTTCATTCTGCAAGTCTCAACGGCACTAGTTCTTTTCTTGGCTGCCTATTCTTCCTATTCTGACCTGCCAAATCTTCTGTCAATATTGGCGCGTGATAACTATGCACCACATCAGTTTGCAGAATTTGGGGCACGACTCACTCTTTCAAACGGCATAATCTTTCTATCGGTCGCAGCAATTGGCATAATTCTTCTTTTTAATGCACGTGTGCACGCCATTATTCCCTTATATTCTGTGGGGGTGTTTCTCTCCTTCACCATTAGTCAACTGGGTATGTGTGTAAAGTGGATGCGTGAAAAAGAGCCCCATTGGCAAAAGCGTATGATTATCAATGCAGTAGGAACCAGCATGACAGGCATTGGTGTTGTTGTTGTGTTTGTGGCGAAATTCAACTACGGTGCATGGATACTTGCTATTGCGATTCCGCTCCTTTGTCTTATTATGTATCGCATCAACAACCACTATCGCGCATTTAGTCAAAGTCTAAAAATCAAACGAGAGGATGTTGTAAAGCACTATCATCCTCGAAAGTCCATAGGCGTAGGTGCAGGTGCAAGTGCAGGTGTTGGCGTTTCCACTATTGATGCTACTGAGAGCGCAGCCCAAACAGAACTTAATGCAGCAACAGATATTGTGGCAGCAGGCATAGCCAGCAATGCTGCCGATAGCGATGAGCACAACCAAATTGCCTGTTACGTGCTTGCAAACAGTCTAACCAGAGCCGTTCTGAAAAACATCAATTTTGCCAATCAGCTTAGTGACAATGTTCATTTGCTTCATGTTGCGCGCGATAAATCCCAGGCAAAGCGACTAAAGCGTCAACTTGCCCATTTCCGCATCGACGTATCCTTAATTGTTTTAGACAGTCCCTATAGAGATCTCACCACACCCATTGTGAATTTCCTCGATGAAAAGGAGTCAAAACTTAAAAGTGGGCAGAGCATTGCCGTCATTATGTCGCGCTTTACTTTTGACCATTATTACGACAAGCTACTTCACAATCAGACCAGCTATTTTATAAGTCAAGCTCTACGTGACTATAAGGACACTGCTACAATAACAGTTCCTTACCATATGAACTTACAGAGAATTCGCGATAGTTATGTCCAGCCACATAAGGAATAGTAAACAATGACAGAAAAATCACTCTGGCCGCGCATCGAGCCATTACTGGCTCACGTTGAGCGTCCATCACGTTATATCAATGGTGAATACGGAGCAGTACATAAAGCCCATTCTGAAGATAACTTAAATGTGGGACTTTGTTATCCTGCAAGCTATGAACTGGGTCAATCCAATCAGGCTCTGCACATTCTTTACGATCAGGTGAATCAGCTTGAGGGAATCACCGCGCAACGTACCTTTTTGCCAGGCGAAGACCTAAGTGCTCTATTACGGGACTACGAAATTCCGCTTTTCACCCTAGAGGAGTACACGGCAGTCAAAGATCTTGATGTGCTGGGTGTCACTCTGCCCTATGAACTCATTTTTCCAGCAGTACTGGAAGTCTTAGACCTAAGTGGACTACCCTTGCGCTCTGCTGACCGTACAGAGGATATGCCGCTGGTTATAGTGGGTGGGCCTGCTTCCTACAATCCAGAACCTATAGCACCCTTTGTGGATGCAGTATTCCTGGGTGAAGCAGATGGGGGAGCACTAAGCGACATCCTGACCACATTGCGCGATATTAAGACCGCGGCTCCCAGTAGGCAAAGCAGGCTAGAAGCACTGGCACAAATCCCTGGGGTTTATGTGCCTGCACTTTATGATGCCGGTGCGCAGAAAGACCCTATAGTCCGTCGTGCATCAAAGGACTTCCACTCCGCAAATTTTGCCCCATCCTGCCTGCTAGTACCCTATGCAGAGCCTATCCATGATCGCCTGACAGTAGAAGTAAGACGCGGCTGCACGCGCGGTTGTCGCTTTTGCCAGGCAGGCATTACTTATCGCCCGGTGCGTGAGCGCTCCGCAGATATGATAGTTGCCGCTGCTGTGTCTGGCATTGAGCGTACAGGCTTTGACGAGGTATCACTAACTTCACTTTCGACAACTGATTACAGTCTTATCGAAGAAGTACTCCAGCGCCTGAAGCGTCGCTTTGCTGGTACCGGTGTCAGCGTAAGCATACCTAGTCTGCGCGTTGATAATTTCAGTGTCGATTTAGCGCGCATACTTGCAGATAAAGGAACAGGCTCATCAAAGAAGAGTAGTCTTACCTTTGCCCCAGAAGCAGGTTCTCAAAGGTTGCGCGATGTTATTAACAAAGGAGTCGAGGAACAGCAGCTGCTAGACACGGTAGCTTATGCCTTCCAGAATGGATGGCATCGCATCAAGCTGTACTTTATGATTGGGCTCCCCACAGAGACTGACGAAGATGTTGCCGCTATTGGTGAACTGGTTGCAAGGGTTTCACAAATCGCACGTGAATCTGCAGAGCCCAGCAAGCGTGGCGGCATACAAATATCGGTTAGCGTGTCCACTTTTGTACCGAAGGCACACACACCTTTCCAGTGGGAAGAACAGCTTCTACCTGAAGAAACCTTACGCCGTCAAAAAATCTTACAAGAATCAATCCCGCGCAAGGGGATTAAGCTAAGCTGGCATGATGCAGAGGGTAGTTTCGTAGAAGGTCTTGTTGCGCGCGGTGGAAGAGAAATAGCCCCATTAATCGAAGAGGTCTGGAAAAGCTCTCAAGGGAAAATCGCCTATGTCGACAATTTTGACTTCAGCTACTGGCAAGCAGCAGCAGACAATCTAGATATCAATCTAGAAAACCTCATCAATACCAAACTTGACCAGGCAGTACTTCTGCCGTGGAATCACTTGCAGACAGGGGTCAGCACAGATTGGTTGCGCGAAGAGGCAGTGGCAGCGCTAACGGGCCAGTTCACGCCAGACTGTGCCACTGACGCCTGCAGCAACTGTGATGCCTGCGATAGTCTAGAGGTAGATATCCGTCTTGCCAGTGACCTAATCGCAGAAGAGGAGGACTAGACCCATGAACCCGACACTTTTTCGTTTGCGCATAGCTTATGCAAAGCAGGGCAGAGGTCGCTTCCTTGCGCATCTAGAGGTTCAGCGTGCGCTGACGCGCATGGTTAGGCGTAGCGGGCTGCCCTATGCCGTATCGCAGGGCTTTAATCCACAGATGCGCTTAGCTACAGGTCCAGCCCTTAGTGTTGCCGTGTCAGGGGCACGCGAATACTGCGACCTAACACTAACGACTTATGTGAAACCAGTGGACGCCCTCCGCCAATTGCGCGAAGCGGAGTCCAGCTTTCTTCCTGTGCTTGACGTGGGTTATGTCAGCACAAAGGAACCGTCACTTAACGCTGCAATCATTGCGCAAGAGCTTTGCGTTACAATAGAAGACGCCCCTGTGACCATGACGCAGGAGGCATTGAAAGCGGGGTTGGCAGCGCTGCGCGCACGCGACACCTTGGAAGTAGAGCACAAAGGAAAGACAAAAGTTTTTGATTCGGCCACCCATGTCCCGAAAGACACTACGGTGGTGACAAAGGGGTCAACAGTTCAGATGACGTTGATGCTGCGAATCTCTAATCAGGGCTCACTACGCCCTGATGTCCTACTTTCACATTTGTGGCAAGCCGCAAACCTTCCCGACCTCACAAAGAGACATATTGGTGAAGGCTCGATTAGGCTGGATCGCACAGCCCTATTCTGCGAAGATGCAAGCAAAGATGCAGAAGAAGGCGCGTTGCGTCTGCCCTTGTAGTTTTGCTCCAGTGCTTGCCTGCATGCTACTGCCTAGGCTATTTCGCTGGAAAGCACGCTACTTTTTTGAGCTTGAGCCGCCCGCTCCTCCATCCCAAAGGAGGGGCTATCTAGTATTTAGAGGGGGCAGGGATCAGTGGCAGCATCAATTACACGCGAGATGCTCATATCGCAGGACCACAGTGAGGTCCGCGTTGCAATTTGCGAAAACAAGCAGCTGGTAGAGCTCTACATTGAACGCGCGAAACGTAGTGTCGTTGGCAATATCTACCTAGGAAAAGTTACGGACGTCCTGCCAGGTATGCAGGCGGCCTTTGTCGACATCGGACTTGAGAAGAACGCTTATCTCTATGTCGACGATTTACGGGTAGAGGGCGCACCCATCACGGGCAAGCGTCAAATATCAAGCTACTTACAAGTAGGCCAGTCCATCATAGTTCAGGTAGTCAAAGATGCTATGGGCACAAAGGGCGCACGCGTTACGATGGAGCTGTCCATACCAGGACGATTCCTGGTTTCGATGCCTTTTTCTAGCCGCCGTGCTGTGTCAAAAAAGATTAGCCCCCAGCAGCGTGAGCATTTGCTAGAGATGATGAATCAGCATCTACCCGAAGGCGTTGGAGCCATTGCCCGTACGGTCGCCAGAGATGCAACTCCAGAAGACATTGTGTCTGATATCGAATTCTTGTCTCGTGTCTGGGGCCGCGTAAAACGCCAAAGTAACGAGGTTATTGCGCCAGACATCCTCTATACAGAAATTGACCTTGCTATGCGCTGCGCACGCGACATTTTCTCTGCAGAATACGCCAGCCTGACCATTGATAGTAAGCAGATTTATGACAAGGTCATTGGCTTTATGAAGCGCTCTTCACCTGAATTGATAAAGCGCGTCAACTTGCACCGCAGCAAGGGGGATCAGCTCTTTAGTCGTTACGGCATTGAAGACGACATAGCGCTTTCTTTAAAGCGAGAGGTTCCTCTGCCCAGTGGCGGATCAATTGTGCTTGATAAAACTGAGGCACTTATTACTATCGATGTTAATACAGGCAGCTACATTGGTAGAAACACGCTTGAGGAGACTTTGGTAAAGACAAACCTTGAGGCGGCCGAAGAAGCTGTTCGTCAGCTGCGCCTACGTGACCTAGGCGGCATCATCATTATCGATTTCATAGACATGGAGCAAGAAAGCAATAAAGAAAGGCTACTTGAAGCCTTGCGTGGACTTTTGGCGCGCGATCGCACACGCACGAAACTTGTGGGTCTAGACAGCCTGGGGCTTGTAGAAATCACGCGTAAAAATACTTCCGATGGATTGTTCCAGCTCATCAGCGAAACTTGCCCTCACTGCGAAGGGGAAGGAAGGCGCCTATCTTCTTTAACGCGTAAGATTGAAATCGACCGTAGACTGCGCAATTATGTCACCAGCAGCAAGCAGCACTCTTTCCTTTTCGCTGTTAATGATGAAAGTTATCAGATAGTCACAGCAGCAGGGGTTAACCTGGCAGCCAGCATAAAGGCAGATACAGGGAAAGAAGTGCGCTTAGTCCCCGACCCCGCCTTAGGACTTATAGATTACGAATGTCTTATAGAGGGATACAATCCCACTAGTGGTGAGCAGCGCAATCTGCAAACTCCGGCTGCTCGCTTCTTTGGCATGCGCAACTAGACTAGGCCAGACTGTAGACTATGGCGACACCAAAGAACATTCTTGTTGTAGAGGACGACAGTCACATCAGTGACTTGCTCTGTGCGCTCTTGAAGCAACAGGGACATCATCCCGTTCCTGCATATTCTGGCACAGAGGCCTTGCTAGTTCTGGGGCAGAATCACTTTGACCTTGTACTGCTAGACCTAATGTTGCCTGGTAAAACAGGGGAAGAGGTTCTTGAAGAAATCCGCAATAGCTCAGCTGTGCCTGTGATTGTTTTAACAGCTAGGACTGATAAGGAAACTACTGTCCAGCTACTTCAATTAGGAGCAGATGACTATATCGCTAAGCCTTTTGATAATGATGAGCTGCTAGCAAGAATAGAAGTACAAGTTCGTCGTTTGCCCCTAGAGCAATCTGTCATGTGGAATGGACAATCTGCCCACTCTAGAAATCAATCAGCTGAACTGGCACGCACTCTCCAACATAAAGACATCACCCTTAATTTGGATGAATACGACGCCTTTATTGGTAATCAGAGAGCAAAGCTCTCAAAACGAGAATTTGAAATTCTTCACCTATTAATGTCACACCCTAAAAAAGTCTTCAGCAAAAACAATCTTTACGAAAGTGTATGGGGCGAAGATTTCTTCGGGGATGACAATACGCTTAATGTGCACATCAGTAAACTGCGAGCAAAATTGCAGACACTTTCCCCTGATGCTGAGCATATTCAGACTGTCTGGGGCATTGGTTTTAGGATGAAGGAATAAAGAACCAAGTGGCAACTGTGACCACTTGCTAACTGCCGAGAACATTGGTCTCAGAAAACTTAAGACTTTTTTAAGACTTTGCTTAGAGTTAATAAAGATTCTCCTGTCAGGATGGTATGCAAGTCAAAACAAGCAGCCCACATGAGCAGTTCGCGGCAGTTCATTTAAGCAGCTTAAACAAGATTTTTAATGACAGGGAGAAAAGATGAAAGTATTAGAAACAAGGGGCTTAACAAAAATCTATGGCGATGTGGCTGCCGTAGATAGTGTGAGCCTGACCATTGAAAAGGGCGATATTTACGGCCTTATTGGTCAAAACGGTGCGGGGAAGACCACCTTTATGCGTATGATTACTTCTCTGGCACATCCTAGTAGCGGGGAGATTGAACTTTTCGGACAAGCGGGGGAGGCAGAACTTCAAGCAGCACGTAAAAGAATGGGATCAATCATTGAACATCCCGCACTTTACCCAAAGCTGACCGCAAAGCAAAATCTAGAATACTATCGCATTCAGCGCGGGATCCCTAATAGGGATGTTGTTCAACAGTCTTTAGAGTTTGTTGGTCTGACCCGTACAGGAAAGAAGAAATTCAAGGATTTCTCAATGGGCATGAAGCAGCGCCTTGCCTTGGCACTGACTCTTATGAGCAAGCCAGACTTCATTATTCTGGATGAGCCTATCAACGGACTTGATCCTATAGGGATTGTAGAGATTCGTGAACTGATTAAGTCACTGAGCAATAGCGGAGTAACCATCCTGCTCTCAAGTCATATCCTGACAGAGCTTTCCCAAATCGCAACAAAGTATGCCTTTATTCATGAAGGCCGTCTGATTAAAAACCTTACTCATGCACAGCTTCAAGAAGAGTGTAAGCGTGCTTTAGCGCTTAGTGTAGACGATG
>WQVS01000048.1 GCA_009785705.1 Coriobacteriia bacterium | reverse complement strand
GGGCTCACAGCAAAATGCACAGAGCTCTGCCCCCAAAGTGGAGACTAGGGTTCCCCGCAGAAGACGCACCCAGGACAAGGCGTCTTAGAGTAGACTTAAGGATATTAGGTCTTGTAGGGTGGTAAAGCCTTATAGACAGTAAGATCGCTCAGTAAAGTTATCCGCGAGCCATGAGCTGACTAAAGTAGAGTTATCCAGCTAGCTCATTAAATATACTGACTAATTAAAATACCCCACTTCCCAAGTAAGGAAGCGGGGTATTTGTATGTCTTAGTCGCTCGCGAGTTCTTGCGAAGGGGTGTGGAGAGTTTACTCTTCCTCGAAACCTACGCTTACGAAGCCGCGTACCTTAGCACCGTGTCCTACTGCAAGAGAACCAGCTTCTACGTCCCCTGCAAGTTTTGCAGTGCTGTGAACATTCATTTCACGTCTTACAGCAGAGTTCCCAATGAGTTGTCCGCGCAGATCCATGCGCATGGCTGCAACGTCTCCTGTTAGTATCGAGCTGTCGCTTAGACGTAGGTCGCCATAGGTTGCAACATCACCTTTAATCTCTGCGTTAAGCATGTCAAGATTCTTTGCAACAACATCACCTGTGATGGTACCAGTGTTGGTCAGAATATCATCTTCACTGATAACTTTGGCGTTAAGCGTACCGTAAACTTCGGCATCTGAACCAAACTTTACTTCACCTGTGATTTCTGTGCCTTCTGCAATGATGGAGGAGCGAATGGGTCCTTGTGGTTCAGCAGCTTCTTCTGCTACTACATTACCTGGGACTGCTTGTGCGCTCTCTGTGTTTCTTGCGGGAACAGGAACGGTAGGAGCAACGCTGGACGCTGGTGCTGTCTGGGTAACAGGAGCAGTAGGGGCTGCTGGTGCAGCTTGCCCTCTGCGTTCAGGACTTGTTGACTTCGTGGCAGCAAATTCTGGTTGAAGACCAGACATGTCCTGACTCATTCTTGCCAGTTGTGCTTCTGCTGGATTTTGCTCAACATGTCTAATGACCGTCGAACGACCTGTTGCAGGACCACTATCTGCAGCAGTTGTGTCAGGTGCTGCAGACGCAGAGCCCTGACCAGACTTAGCACCTTGAGGTGCCTGACCCTTGTTATCGTCTGAATCTCCGCCCATAAACATTTCTGACATCGCCTGCCTAAAGCTGTCTCGCATTTCTCCTGCCACTGCCTTTTCCTTCCGCCACAAAACTAAGCCTCACACGCTGGGTGTGGGCTGGCATTAAATTAATTAGTATATCTAATAATAGTACAGATTGCAGTACAGGTGTCTAATTTCCCCAAATTATTTCGTTAACGCGTTGCTGAATCGGAACATGGTCATGCCCCGCATCTGTAAGTCTCAACACACGAGCAAGCCCATTCCCCCAGTTTCCGCGGATAACTTGACGTGCTAAATCTTCTAATTGGGTACTGGTGGGGGTAGTTTCCACGCCTTCTTCCGACTTGTCTTGAGCACCTGCTGTGCTGTTAGTGCTATCAGAACCTTCTTCGGCTGCGCTAGAGCCGAGACCCATTACTCCTCCTCCAGTTCCCGCAGCAGGTTCATAGTCAAAGTTTTCCGGGTCAGCGCTGCTGTCCCTGGCTGTGCGTTGCAGAGCCTCTTTTTCTTCTGTGACCTCTACCAGTTGTTTTTCTGCGTATTCAAGCTGAGAAAAGGCGTGTGATTTTTGTCCTGTGATGACATTGATGCGTTCCTGCAGTTCGCTCACATCGTGATTGAAGTCTGCTACAGATTGATAGAAGCTAGCCCCAATAAGCCCTGCTACAAGCCAAGGCATCACAAGTACAGCCACAATCACTACCTTGAAAAAGGCAACCAGCTTACGGTTACCAGGCTTTTTATTGCTATGAGGCAGTCCTGCAGACACCTGCGTGCTCCTTACTTTTCAGATGACACGATAATGCTCGGTTGGGTAATTCCTGCTTGCTTGAAGTTCTGCTGAACTTCTTCTAGGTATTCAGATGTTACTCTACCTCGCATCTCATATGCAACTATGGGCAGCACGGTAACCAGTGATATGCAGCGCTCAGAATTGGCAGTTACCATAATGCGTGGGTCTTGCTCCTTATGGACATAGTGAGATCTATCCATAAGTGCGGCTGCAGTTTCTCTCATGATGGCAATAACCTTATCGATGTCGTTTCCGTAGGACACTACAGTAGGGATTACCAGATTAAGAGCCTCCGCATTACGGCTGAAGTTGATTACCTGTTCGCGCGCCAGATTAGAGTTGGGCACGATGACTAGTTCTCCCGTAATACGCCTGATGGTAGTATTTCGCCAGGTAACATCTTCGACGACACCTTCTTCTCTTGATTCTAGGCGAACGAAATCCCCTGGTTCAATCTGGCGTGAAGTAAGAATTTGTATCCCAGAAAACAGATTGTCTAGGGTTGGCTGCAGGGCAAGACCAATAGCAATACCTGACACACCAAGGGCACCCAGTAGGGGAGTCAAGGAATTGCTTGTTCCTGTCACAACAACTGCAATGCTGACACCGAGGATCCAGATGAGTGCTGCAACGATGTTTCCGAAAATAGAGCTTGAAGGAACCTTGATATGTTCACGTGCAGTGTAGGCACTAATAAAGCGATTTGCAACACGCGCTAGAAAAAAGGTGATAATCGCAATAGTGATGGCCTGCAAGATTGGATAACTTGATTGTAGGAAGGCCACCATGTCTTCATCACGCGCATTCATTACGAGAATGTTGTTGTAGGCGGCCCACATACCAATGATGCCACCAATCCAGGCGATGCTTCCCCGTGCAGCAATTACAAGAGCCTGATTAGCACGTGACTGATTCTTTGTTGCGGCATTACGCAGAAAGAATGAAATAACTTGCTGAAGAATGAGTCCACTGACGAGCCATGCTCCGAAAATCAATACGGCAAACCCGTACTGAGCAGTTAATGTGGTAAAAGTTTGCTGCATTGTGGCCTACCTGTGCTTTCGCAAAGTTCTGCTAAAAGTGCTACCGAAATGGGATGTATCTAATGTATCTACTATAGCTTAAATGCAGTTTAAAGTTGTGCCAAGAGGTCACGTGCTGCGTCTGTATCCAGCACTACAGTGACATTGCGATGCATCTGAAGTGCAGAGGCAGACACCTGCGGGTCAATGTCGCCTAAGATTGAGTCACGAACAATCTGACTTTTCTTAGAGCCTGTGGCGATGAGCAGGACTTGCTCCGCCATCATGATTGTGCCGACACCCATAGTAATTGCATGCTTTGGCACATCTGCTGCAGAATCAAAGAAGCGAGCGTTGGCAGTGATGGTAGATTCCGTCAGTTCAACATAATTAGTAGTAGCGGGGAAGGTAGCAGCAGGCTCATTGAAGCCGATGTGACCATTTTCACCGATACCCACTATTTGTAGCTTAAAGTCCTTGCGTGCACGAATAGCCGCTTCATAGCGCAGACATTCAGCTGCTGGGTTGGGGGCTTCTCCGCTGGGGATGTCGCGGTTTTCTGGTTTAACGTTGACGTGATTGAAGAGCTCAGTAGACATGAAGTAGTCGTAGCTCTGGTCATTGTCTTTTGTGATGGGGTAGTATTCATCCAGATTGAAGGCAGAGATTTCGCCCATGTCCAGACTGCCATCTTTGTAGCGGGCAATCAGTTCTTGGTACAGACAGACAGGGGTACTGCCAGTAGCAAAGCCGTAAGCTGCTGTGGGGGCGTCTGTAAGTGCTGAGCAAAAGACATCAGCTGCGCGCTTGCCGACAGCATCAAGCCCGTCCTCGATGTAGACAGTAATATTGTTCAGATTGATTGCTTGTGAGTTGCCCATGGTTCCAATGTCACCTCTCTAAAAATGCAAGGGGGGGGTAAGTATTGGAACATTATACCTTTGGCTGTCTACCTAGAAGACTGTCGGTTGTGACTTCGTAATAATCAGCTAACTTCACAAGATTTTTGCTATTAATAAAGTGTCCAGCCTCAAGACGAGCGATGGTTCGTTCAGTGATTCCTGTGGCGATAGATACCTCACGCTGTGTAGCGCCTTTTGATTTGCGGATTTCCCGTGCAGAATTCAACACAATCACCCCTTCTAAATAGGCATCATATTTGCTTCGAATAGCTAATATAGTACTAAATTATCCTTAGATAATAATAGCTTAACTAGTGTTTGTCAAGAATTATTTTTCATGAAAAAATATGCTTGATATTTGAAAGGAATAACAATGCTAGTTAATCTTAAGCAAGTAAGACGAGCAAGCGGCATGACTCAGCTAGACGCTGCAGAAAAACTAGAAGTACCTTTTCCCACCTATCGCGCATGGGAACAAGGGATAAATGCCCCTAGAAGCGGCGACCTTATTAGGATTGCCGAGTTCTTTGGAGTAACGGTGGATGCTTTGCTGGGGCGCGGTGATCCACTTCCGCCCAATGCGTTTCCTGCACGCCTCGCTGGCTCTTCCACAGCCCCGTTATACGGGGTGATTGCGGCAGGTAGTCCTGTGGAAATGAACAAGATTTTGGAAGATGTGGACGTGCTTGACTCGATAGGAGAGGAGCATATTAACGGCTTTTTCCTAGAGGTAAGCGGCGATAGCATGGACAAGGTGATTTTGCACGGAGGCTATGCTTTTCTCGACCCCGACAAACAGCCTAGAAACGGTGATGTTGTAGCGGTTAATGTAGATGGCTATGACGCCACATTAAAGCGCTACAACAAAACGGGTGATAGAGTAGTGCTGCTACCCGACAGTACCAACACAGAACATCAGCCCATAATGGTAGAGGATGAGCGAGCAAGAATCCTCGGAACAATGGTGTGGATGACCTATCCAGCAGGCTTTAGGTACTAGGTGTGGTATTGCGCGGGAGGGAGAGGGAGTTCTTGAGTGAGGGCTTTCCTGAGTGGAGATTCGTTCTTGCTGATGTTCGTAATGTCTGGGGGGGGGGGTGATGAGTGTAGGATTGCTGCCTAAGCGCGGAGTGTGCTAAGTGCGCGCGTGGATGCGGTGGACAGTGATAAATGAGTGCTTCGACACTCACCCTTTGTGCTATGGAGCATTTCCAGATACTGTGAAAAGAATCAGAATTGGTTAGTGTTCTGCGCATATATTTGTGATAGACTTGTAGGTCGCGTGGAGGGGTGGCAGAGTCCGGCTGAATGCACTGGTCTTGAAAACCAGCAACGGTTCACCCCGTTCGTGGGTTCGAATCCCACCCCCTCCGCCATCACATTCTGACACCTACGTGTCTGTACTGAAAGTCTCAGATACTCAGCCTCTTCGTTTCCAGTTAAACCACTTACGCTTGTCAGAAGTGCCAGCGATTTGACCTCTTCTCTCGATGTAGTTGCGTACGATATGCGAAGCTCCACTTTCCATTATTTTAATAGGATATCGTTTGCTATAATTTGAGCATGACTTACACTGTGGCTGAAATACAAGAACGCATTGCTCCTGTAGCCAAAAAGTACGACTTGGCTTCTGTGTGCTTGTTTGGGTCATATGCTCGTGGGAATGCGCGAGAAGACAGTGATATTGATTTGCTAATTGACATCCGCGGCTCAAAGGCCATTGGACTTGAGTTTGGTGCCCTGGCTAATGATTTAGAAAGTGGCCTAGGCAAAGGTGTTGACCTGATTACCACAAGTCTTTTTGAAAAAGCTAAGGAAGCACGTCCTTCACGTCTTCGCTTAATGACTTCAGTGCTGCGCGAAAGAATTTCTCTCTATGAACAATAGGGATATTCAATACTTCGAAATAATTGGTGAATATTGTGATGATGTATCACGCACACTAAAGCGATTCGGACAAGATTTTTCAACATTTGTCAATGATTATGACTACTACAATTCTGTGCTAATGGGCATTTTTCAAATTGGTGAAATTGTTAATAAATTGAGTGATTCTGCTAGGGAAGAATTGGACTGTGAGATTGAGAGTCATAAAATAATTGCCGTTCGTAATCGCATTGCACACGCTTATGATGATTTAGACAAGCATGTAATTTGGAATATTGCTGCAGAAAACCTTCCTTCCTTAAAGCTTTTTTGCGAAAAGAAAGTTGAAGAAAATTCTCACTTGTTATCTGCGATTGACTACAGCCTCATTGAGGACTTTCAAGATAAGAGCTATTGAAGTTTCTGTACTTTTACAGTACCCTAGTACCTAATTGAATAGCGCACGTTGAAGGGAATATGCGGACTTATAGTCCATTCCAGCTAGTAGAGAGCGGTCGGTTGCTGCAAGACCGTATGGATGAGTCTCGCGTCTCACCCCAGAGTGCAAACATTTTGAGTGGGCGTTGTTAGACGTCAACAAGAGTGGTACCGCGGAAGCTTTGAAGCCTTCGTCTCTTGACTTTGCAAGAGCGGGGGCTTTTTCAATTGTCTCCGGCGAGCGCAGCGCAGCGCGGTGTGACCCAGCTCGATAGGACACAGGCACAGCATAGTGCAAGGTAACTGCAGCACAGGCACAGCACAGCGTAGCGCACACATTTTGTAGTGATAGCAGGACTTAAGGAGGGCACTACCATGAAGCACAAGGACAAATATTCTCCCCAATATCACCTACCGCCAGAGGAGCTACTGGACTGGGCAAAGCAGGACCGCCTACTGAAAGCCCCTATCTGGTGTAGCGTGGACCTGCGTGACGGCAATCAGGCCCTCATCACGCCCATGCAGCTGGAAGAAAAAATCCAATACTATGAATTCTTGCTAGAAGTAGGCTTCAAGGAAATAGAAGTAGGCTTCCCAGCAGCCTCTGAAACAGAGTTTGCCTTTCTGCGCCACATCATCGACAACGACCTGATTCCCGATGACGTTGCCATACAGGTGCTGACGCAGTCCCGGGCACATATCATCGAAAGAACTTTCGAGGCCGTCCGTGGGGCAAAGCGCGTGATTGTGCATCTCTACAACAGCACCTCAACTATCCAGCGTGAACAGGTATTCCGCAAGTCTGAAGACCAAATCATAGCCATCGCAGAAGTGGGCGCAAATCTTTTCAACGAATACGCAGAGAAGTACCCAGAAACAGAGTTCATCTTCCAGTATTCGCCCGAAAGTTTCACGGGAACAGAGCCCGAATTCGCCCTGAAGGTCTGCAATACGCTCATAGATATCTGGCAGCCACAAAAGGGCAGAGGTGTCATCATCAATCTGCCTGCAACGGTGGAGCACTCCATGCCACACGTCTATGCTCAGCAGGTCGCCTACATGCACAAGCACCTGAACCAGCGCGAACACATCCTTATCTCACTGCACCCTCACAACGACCGCGGAACAGGCGTAGCAGCTGCGGAAATGGGAGTACTCGCCGGTGCTGACCGTGTAGAGGGTACACTCTTCGGCAACGGGGAACGTACGGGAAATGTTGACCTTATCACTCTGGCCGGGAACCTTTACACGCATGGTGTTGACCCAGGACTTGACCTGTCCGACATGCCCCGTATCGTCCGCATGCACGAAGAAATCAACAAGCTATCTGTGCCAGAGCGCCATCCCTATGCAGGCTCGCTGGCTTTCGCGGCCTTCTCAGGTTCGCACCAGGACGCGATTGCCAAAGGAATGCGCTTCCGTGAAGACCAAGACAGCGACGGCTGGACCGTGCCTTATTTGCCCATCGACCCCCGGGACGTAAGTCGCGAATATGAAACTGACATCATCCGCATCAACAGCCAGTCAGGAAAGGGCGGAGTCAGCTATATCTTGGAACAAAACTTTGGCTACAAGTTGCCCATGGAATTCAGGGAAGAACTGGGCTATTTTGTCAAAGATATCTCTGACCGTCTGGCGAAAGAGCTGTTGCCAGGCGAAATCCACGATGCTTTCACCGAAGAATATGTTAACGCCACTGCCCCTGTGAAAATCCTGTCAGTGGATTGGCGCCGTGACGGGGAAGATACCATCGCAGATGTGAGCTTTGAGATAGATGGTCAGACTCAGGAAGAAAGCGGTCAGGGCAACGGTACTTTGGATGCCGTACGCGCTGCGCTCACAAAAGTGCAGCCCGACAAAAACTTCAAGTTCGAGGACTACGTGCAACATGCCCTTGAAGGGGACTCCGATGCACGAGCCGCCACCTACGTAAAGATTTCCAGTGCCGCAGGAACGCCCGTCTGGGGTGTCGGCATCCACCACGACATCGCCACTGCATCAGTGTACGCACTGCTCTCTGCTGCTAACAGATTGAAAGAGGAGGCCTAAGCATCCATGCCCATTCCCATGACCATGACCCAAAAGATTTTGGCCGCAGCCGCTGGCCTCGATGAAGTAAAAGCGGGGGAGCTTGTCCAGGTAAAGCTAGACCTGGTACTAGGTAACGACATCACCGCCCCCGTTGCCATCCAGGAATTTTACGGCGCAGACTTTGATGCAGTATTTGACGCTGAGAAAATCGCGCTGGTGATGGACCATTTTACTCCCAGCAAGGACATCAAAGCTGCGGAGAACTGCAAGACTTGCCGCGAGTTCGCCCGCAAACATCAGCTGAAGCACTTCTACGATGTGGGCGCGATGGGTATCGAGCATGCCTTGCTGCCAGAGCAAGGCATCGTAGCTGCGGGGGAATGCATCATCGGTGCTGACTCGCATACCTGCACCTACGGGGCGCTGGGCGCTTTTTCGACAGGAGTTGGCTCGACCGATATGGCGGCAGGCATGGCAACGGGGGAAGCCTGGTTCAAGGTACCCGATGCGATTCGCGTCCAGTTAAAAGGTGAGCTGCGACCCATGGTGTCAGGCAAAGATATCGTCTTGCACCTGATTGGACTGATTGGTGTGGACGGCGCGCTCTACCAGAGTCTGGAATACACAGGCGAAGGTGTCACCAGCCTAAGCATGGACGACCGTTTCTGTATCGCCAACATGGCCATCGAAGCGGGCGCGAAGAACGGCATTTTCCCCGTTGACGATGTTACGCGCGCCTATATGCAGGGTCGTGTGGACCGCGACTACCAAGTCTTTGAGGCAGACCCTGACGCGCCCTATGCACGCACGGTGGAGATTGACCTGTCGACCCTTGAGCCCACCGTGGCCTTCCCGCATCTGCCAGAGAACACGCGCGAAATAGGGGATGCCTGCTGCGCTGCCACTGGTGCTGCCTTGCCTATTAATCAGGTGGTCATTGGGTCGTGCACTAATGGTTGGCTTTCTGACATGCAGGCGGCTGCAGAAATCATGGAGGGCAAGCAGATTCACCCTGATATTCGCTGCATTGTGATTCCTGGTACTCAGCGAATTTATCTGGACGCCATGGAAAAGGGCTATCTTAAGACTTTTGTTGAGGCAGGATGTGTCGTCTCTACCCCGACCTGCGGCCCCTGTCTGGGCGGCCATATGGGAGTCCTTGCCGCAGGGGAGCGTTGCGTGGCAACGACTAACCGCAACTTCGTGGGCCGCATGGGTCACGTGGAATCTGAGGTCTACCTAGCCAGCGCACAGGTAGCCGCCGCATCTGCGATTATGGGTGTCATCGCTGACCCGCGGGCTTTGGACAACTCTTCGGATGCAAAAGAGGGGAGTGAGTAATCCATGACAGCACAGTACAGCGTAAAGGGTTTTGCTCATAAGTACGGCGACAATGTTGATACTGACGTGATTATTCCTGCGCGCTATTTGAACATCACTGACAGGAAAGAACTTGCGCAATATTGTATGGAAGACATCGACCCTGACTTTGTTGACAAGGTTCAGGCAGGGGACATCATCGTGGGTGGCCAGAACTTTGGCTGTGGATCATCACGCGAACATGCCCCCATGGTCATCCAGGAATCAGGCGTATCTTGCGTGATTGCAGGAAGCTTTGCACGGATTTTTTACCGCAACGCCATTAACATCGGACTGCCTATTTTAGAGTGCGCAGAAGCAAGTGAGCGTATCGAGTCAGGTGATGAGATAGAGGTAAACTTCGATACAGGAGTCATTACTAATCTGACGAAGGGTGAGAGCTACGAATCCATTCCTTTCCCTGAGTTCATTAAAGAGATAATAGACGCAGGCGGCCTGCTTGCTTCAATCAAAAAGCGACAGAAAGGCTAAGTTGACAGACGCCGCGCCAGTGCACCTGTAGCTGCTTGTGCTCTGATGTGGTATTTCGGACTCAGCCTCAATCAGAAAGGTTATAAAGTAGATGAACTTCAACATAGCAG
>WQVS01000047.1 GCA_009785705.1 Coriobacteriia bacterium | reverse complement strand
CAGCGGATTACCTACTGGCTGCTGGCTCGCGACAAGGATGATGCCGCGCGCCTTTCTGACAGCATCTTGAGGCTCAAGGAGAGCATCAGTTTCTGCACTGCCTGTTGGGATTTCGCCGAAGACGGAGGACTGTGTCAGGTCTGTGCTGATGACCGCCGTGATACTGCCTTGCTTTGTGTTGTTGAAGAGCCACGTGATGTTATGGCGATAGAGCGTACAGGCGAGTTTCGCGGCCGCTATCATGTCTTGCACGGATCGATATCTCCCATGGACGGAGTAGGCCCAGACCAGTTGCGTATACGCGAACTATTGGAACGTTTAGCAAGAAACGAAATCGAAGAAATCATTCTTGCCACTAATCCCAATGTCGAAGGAGAGACTACGGCAGTATTCTTAGCAAAAACACTGAAACAGCTAGGAATAAAAGTGACTAGGCTTGCCAGCGGACTACCCGTTGGCGGAGACCTAGAGTTTGCAGATGAGCTGACTCTGGGCAAGGCTCTCGAAGCCAGGCGAGAGCTTTAATCAAAAATGCCTTGCCCACAAACAAAGAGCTGCAAGGCTCTCGAAGCCAGACGAGAATTGTAGACTACAAAGCTCTCGAAGTTAGAAGAGAGTTACAAATACTTTGGAGGAAATATGAGCTCAAATACCGTAACAGCTTTGATTCTTGCAGCAGGTGCGGGAACACGCATGAAATCCGATAAGCCTAAAGTTGTCCATAGGGTGCTGGATGTGCCGATGATTCAGCTTGTCATCGCAGCTGCAGAAGAGGCAGGTTGTGAGCGCATCCTAACCATCGTAGGCCACAAGCAAGAACAAGTACGCAGCGTTCTGGCCGATTCGGTAGAGTGTGTCCATCAGCCCGAACAAAAGGGTACGGCAGACGCTGTTGTTGTTGCGACAGATGCTCTGAAGGATAGCACGGGCTATCTGTTAGTCATGTGTGGCGACATGCCTTTATTGCGTCCTGAAACCCTACGTCAACTAATTGATGTTTGCCGTAATCGCAGTATGGCAGTGCTTACAGCACAGGTAGACAATCCCAGTGGCTACGGCCGCATTGTTCGTGATGGAACGGGCAGTATTGCAGCTATCGTAGAGGATAAAGATGCTAGTCCTAGTGAACTTGCCATCAATGAGATTAATACGGGAATCTACTGTTTTGCACTGGAAGAACTTTTCGAGCGCCTAGCAAAGATTGATAGCAACAATGCCCAAGGCGAATACTACCTAACTGACATGGTTAAAGTTTGCCATGCAGAAGGGGAATCTGTCATGGGACTTCAACTTGCTGAAGCAGAAGAAGCTCATGGAGTAAATTCTCGTGTGCAGCTTGCTCAGGCTGGTCAGATTCTGCAAAAGCGCATCAATGAGAGATGGATGGAAAAAGGGGTCAGCATAGTAGCGCCAGAAATGACATGGATTTCCCCCGATTGTGAGCTAGAGCATGATGTGGAGATTTTGCCCAATACCACGATTGCCAAAGGAAGTACGGTTAAGCGTGGCTCTATCCTTGGTCCTAATACACGCATTTATGGAGCGAATATTGGTGAAGATTGTAGTATAGAAGAGTCGATAGTCCATGATTCCTGCATGGGTGACCGCTGTACGATCGGACCTTACTCCTACATTCGTCCTGAGGTAGAGCTAGGAAATGATGTACGAGTAGGACCGAGTGTAGAAGTGAAGAAGTCAAAGGTTGGTGATGGCAGCAAAGTTCCGCATCTTAGCTATATCGGAGATGCCACACTAGGCGAAAAGGTCAACATAGGGGCTGGAACCATTACTTGTAACTATGATGGTGAAAAGAAATCACATACCACCATTGAAGATGCGGCCTTTATTGGTTCAGATACAATGTTGGTGGCACCTCTTACCATAGGGAAAGGTTCTGTTACTGCTGCGGGAAGTACCATTAGTAACGATGTCCCCGATGATTCGCTTGCCTTGGCTCGTGCCCCTCAGGTAAACAAGGACGGCTGGGTAAAAAAGAAAAGAGAAGCAAAATAAGCTTACCGAATAAGGTACGCAGGTTTGCCAAGATATTGCTAAATGTTCAAGACTTGCACCAAATGCTAGGCACTACATATTAAGATATGTCCTATAAACAAAAGTAGAAAGAAGGGTAGCACAACATGTCACGAAATATGATGGTCTTTTCTGGTACTTCTCACCCAGAGTTATCGCAAGAGATTGCAGACATTCTGGGTATTGAGCTAGGCAAAGTTAAGATTGAAAAGTTTGCGAATCAAGAGATTTACGTTCGCTTTCTTGACAGCGTTCGTGGCGTAGAGACCTTCTTAGTGCAGTCCTTATGCGGAGATGTGAACGAAGCTTTGATGGAATTGCTTATCATGATTGATGCTGCTAAGCGCGCCAGTGCCGCAAGCATCTGTGTTGTGATTCCGCATTTTGCCTACGCACGTCAGGATAAAAAAAGCGCTGCACGTGAACCCATTTCTGCAAAGCTAGTGGCTGACCTGCTGACTGTTGCAGGAGCCAATCGCATTATTACGATGGACTTGCACCAAGGGCAGATACAAGGCTTTTTTGACATGCCTGTTAATCATCTAACAGCTCTAGGCATTTTGGCAGACTATTTCGATAGCCTCAATCTGGAGAATGCCGTTGTGGTAAGTCCTGATGTGGGACGCGCAAAAGTTTGTAAGAAGCTTTCTGACATGCTGGATGTTCCTTTGGCGATTATGCACAAAGAGCGCCCAGAGCATAATGAGGCAGAAATTACCTCTATCATTGGTGATGTAGAGGGCAAGACCTGTATCGTGACTGATGACATGATTGACACTGCAGGAACCATCACCGCAGGGGCACAGGCCCTATTAGACAAGGGAGCAAAGGCCATTTACTTGGGGGCAACCCACGGAATATTGTCACCTCCTGCCCGTGAACGTATCCGCGACTCTGCTGTTGTGGAATGTGTCGTTACTAATACTGTTGCGATTCTTGAAGACAGAACTTGTGACAAGTTAACTGTCTTGAGTGTTGCTCCTATGTTTGCTGCAGCAATTCGCAACGTATTCAATAATGGCAGCGTAAGCGATCTTTTTGATCCTGACTTTGAGTTTTAAGTCGCAATTTAGAACTCAGAATCTACCATAGAGAGATAACGTGTTTTTCCGAAAGAAGAAAAGTAAAGTCGAAGTAACACCTGCTGACTTTCTGGTTGTTGGTCTGGGAAATCCAGGGCTAAAGTATGCGCAGACTCGTCACAATGTGGGCTTTATTGCCATAGACGCTTTAGCGGATGAGTTGGGCGGCAGCTACTGGAAAGATGAGGCAGGTGCTCTTACTTGCAAGGTCAAGGATAATCGCCGTGGAACAGAGATTGTTCTGGCAAAACCTCAGACCTTCATGAACCTCTCAGGCAACTCTATAAAGAAGCTTTGCGATAAGTACGGGATTAATCCAGAAGAAAATTTAATCGTCATTGCTGATGAGCTTGACCTGCCTGCTGGTGATGTTCGTCTCAAAAAAGGAGGCGGCCATGCAGGACACAATGGTCATCGCTCCACCATTGATAGCCTAGGAACGCGTGATTATCAGCGTATTCGGGTGGGGGTTGGACGCCCCCCAGGAAAGATGGATGCTGCTGACTATGTGCTGCAGGCTTTGCGCCCTCAGGCATATGAGGACTTAGTTGAGAGCGCCTTTCAGGCAGCAGAAATGGCGAAGGCACACCTTGAAGAAAATCTATTTCAGTAAGGACAGGTAAGCAAGAACCACTTAAAAGAGCCTCCCAGTACTTCTGGAAGGCTCTTTTAACTTGTAGTTATGTGTGTTCTAGTAGCTTTGAGAACTAGAAGGTCATTGGATTGCGGGGTTGACCGTTTACACGTACTTCCCAGTGTAGGTGGGGGCCTGTGCTGTTACCAGTGCTTCCTACAGCCCCAATACGCTGTCCAGCAGTTACTTCTTGCCCAGTACTAACATCTATTGAGAGAAGATGCGCATATAGGGTAGTAACGCCATCACCGTGGTCGATAATTATGGTACTACCATAACCTCCGCGCCAACCAGTTGATATGACACGCCCATTTCCAGAGGCTACGACAGCGGCCCCATTGATGCCTGCTCCTGCGATGTCAATTCCAGTGTGATGTTCAACACCTGATCCAAATACTCTAGGTCGATTACCAAAGCCTGAGCTTACTCGAGTAAAGCCTGGAACAGGCCAGGTCATACGGCCCTGGAAGACTCCGCCTCCGGTGCTGCCCCCTAGGCTTCCGCCACTTTGTAGTTGCGCCGTGATTTGCGCTGCCATGGCTTCTTCCTCTGCTGCAAAGGCACGTAGTCGTTCAGCATTAGCTTGCGTGTCAGTCAGCATGGCAGAGCGGTCATTTTGTAATTGAATTGCAGTGTCGGCAGCAGCCTGAGCACGTTGCTGTAGACTGCGTAGCTCTGCTTCTGCTGAAGCAGCCTCTGCACGTCTTTCAGAAACTTCTGTCAAGGCAGTGTCAAGTCTTTCTCGTTCATTTTCAAGGCGTCTTGAAAGCATTTCTAAATCGATAGATATTTGACTATTGTGATCGAGGACTGCCCTGATGTTTTCTGCACGGGCAATTAGGTCACCTAAGTCTTCAGCTCCAAAGAGAATCTCTAGTAGAGCCTGACTTTCTCCGCGATAGGTGCTTACTGCTCGTGCGTTGAGCAATTCTTGTTGATGGTCAAGCTCTGCTTCGGTTTCTCCAATTTGTACTGTTAGGTCATCGATTTCTGTCTGCAGAGAATTGACTTCGTTAGTTAGTTCAGTGGTATGTTCTGTAGCATCTCGCACCTGTGGAGCAAGCTCTGCGGCTTGATCGGTATAGCGCGAGATGTTTTCGTCAAGGTCACGAATCTCGCTTTGCAGCTCTTCTGCTCGCTGATCGGCAGCAGCAGCACGTTCACGGGCATCTTCTGCGCGTTCACGATGTTGAGCCGCATTACCAGGAGGATTAGCATGTGCCGCATTGACTGCCATGCCTAGGGCCCCGCTTAGAGACGAAACGGCTAGAAGGCTAACCATAAGACTAGCAATCGCTATACGGACACGCGGTCGTATAGCAGCACCGCTGCCAGTACTCTTTTTTGGACAGATACTTTTACCTTGGTCGCCAGGCGACGTATTTGATATGCATGAGTTATACTTCATAATGTCAGAAATTATACGGAGCAAAGCTGCGCATTACTACCGTAGGTCTTTGCTGGTTGCGTTTTCGTAAGATTGTTGAAGAGGAAGTGTTTTCTGTGTTCACAAATACTTCAAATCGTACTCCACAGATGAACGAGATTCTGGACAGGCGTCAGCTTTCAGATGGAATCATCGAACTTACCGTGTACGAGCCGCGTGTTGCTGCAAAATGTCAGGCAGGACAGTTCTTTATGCTGCGTGCCTGTCCGCGTGGTGAGCGTGTTCCCTTTACCTTTAGTGACTGGTCGCGTGAAGAGGGCTGGATTCGCTTTATTTTCATGGTGGTAGGCAAGACAACATCTGTGCTTGCCGAGCTAAGGGTAGGGGAGTATATCCAGGACCTAGCAGGTCCCTTGGGACGCCCTTCTTTGGCCAGCCATGATACGCGCCGCCCCCGCGTGGGCAGCGATTTTGAGGGCTTGCCCCCAGGAGGGAACGTAGTCGTTGTTGGTGGTGGCGTGGGTACTGCGGTGGCATATCCTGTTGCACGGGCACTTTGTGAAGAGGGTTATCAGGTGCAAGCTATCATTGGCGCACGCACGGCGGATTTGCTTATTCTGGAAGATGAGTTGCGCGCTTTGCCTTTGGCTGCGGAGCTGTGCATTATGACTGATGATGGCAGTGCTGGTGAGAAAGGCCTGGTTACGGCTCCTCTTAAACGGCTCTGTGAGACCAAGCAAGTTAGTCATGCAGTGATTATTGGTCCTGCGATTATGATGAAATTTGCATCTGCGACCGCACTTGATGCGGGGGTACCTGCTACGGTTAGCTTAAATCCCTTGATGATAGACGGAACGGGCATGTGCGGTGCTTGTCGTGTAAGCATTGACGGGCAGACAAAGTTTGCCTGTGTCGATGGTCCAGACTTTTCTGCTGCCGGTATTGATTGGGCAGAGCTGATGTCGAGACAGCGGTCTTATGTTGACGAAGAGCGCATGTCTCACGGAAGCTGGCTCAATGAAAAGCAGCATGAACATGATGACTGTGACTGCTTTGAGGGGGATTCAATATGGAGGAAGACTCCTGCCCCTGCTGTGGCAAATCCTAAATCAGAATCTTCTCTGTCAGGAGGTGGCGCGTAATGAATGGGCAAAACTTACCCAACAGTAGGACATCTGACGACGCGGTGTCTAAGAATGAGATGTCCAGCGACGCTCTGGCAAATGATGCACTAGCAAGTGACGTGCTTCCTAATGACCTGCCAAGGACGCGCCCTGTTACACGTGCAGCGAAGCCAACGCGTCACAGGCCATCGCGTGAGCCACGCCATGCCATGGCGAATCAGCCAGCAGGCCAGCGCATCAGCAATTTCGACGAAGTTGCTCTGGGCTACAGCGCAGAACAGGCCTTAGCGGAAGCGCAGCGATGCCTGCAGTGCAGAAATGCTCCTTGTGAATCGGGCTGCCCTGTAGAAGTACGCATCAAAGACTTTATTGCTGCCATGATAGATAATGACTTACCTCAGGCAGTGACGCTACTAAAAGAGCGCAATGCCTTGCCCGCAGTATGCGGCAGAGTTTGCCCACAAGAAACCCAGTGTGAGGCAAAGTGCGTACTAGCAAAGCGCGGGGAACCTGTAGCCATTGGCAGACTAGAACGTTTTCTGGCAGACTGGGACCGCAGCCGCCCTGCCCGCGAACGCAATAGGACAAAGTTGCAGGCTTGCAAGCACAAGCGTATCGCCGTAATAGGTTCAGGTCCAGCAGGGCTAGCCTGCGCGGGAGAGCTGTCCTTGCGTGGATATCATGTTGAAGTTTTCGAGGCCCTACATGCACCAGGTGGCGTACTGGCTTACGGTATTCCAGAGTTTCGCCTACCAAATGATATCTTAGAAGATGAAGTGGCAGCTTTGCGCAAATCGCGTGTGACCTTTCATATGAATGCTCCCATTGGCGCACTAGCCAGCTGTGAAGAATTGCTAGAGGAAGGCTTCCATGCTGTATTCATTGGAGTAGGTGCAGGCCTTCCACGTTTTATGGATATTGCTGGCGAAAACCTTAATGGAGTCTACTCTGCCAACGAATTTCTGACGCGCGTCAACCTGATGCACGCCTACGATTTCCCCACTTGGGACACCCCGGTACAGCGGGGACGCAAGGTCGTGGTTGTGGGGGGTGGCAATGTTGCCATGGACGCAGCGCGCACAGCTCTGCGCTTGGGTGCAGAAGAGGTCACGCTGGCATATCGTAGAACTCAGGCAGAAATGCCTGCCCGCGATGAGGAGATTGAGCACGCCATAGAAGAAGGTATTAAGTTGCTGGAATTGGCAGCACCTCTTGAGGTAGTAGGTGAAGACGGTTGGGTAACAGGTCTGCGCCTGCAAAAGATGGAGCTAGGTAGGGCAGATGCATCAGGCAGACGTCGCCCGATTCCCCTAGAAGGGGAGGAGTATGTCCATTCCTGCGACACTGTAATAAGTGCCATAGGAACTCTGGCTCATCCCCATTTGCGCGAAGTCGCAGATGTAGAAGTAAACGAATGGGGCTACCTCAGCGTAGGAGAAGACGGGCAGACTAGCAATCCTCGCATCTTTGCAGGAGGAGATATAGTAACAGGGGCAGCAACCGTAATTGAGGCGATGGGGGCGGGAAAGAGTGCCGCCATTGCTATTGATGAAATGCTGAGTACCTCAGGCGGCCAATCCCCACACTGATTTGTAGAAACAAAATGCTCACGTAGGAGGTAACTACGCTCTACTTTCGCTTCCACAAATCAGCACGAATCTTGACCACCTGAAGCACTCAGTTTACTGAAAAAGTATAGGAGAGTTTATGTTAGATGCAAAATTTGTTCGTGAGAATCCCGACGCTGTACGCGCTGCTATGAAGTCGCGTGGCTCTAATTGGGATGTGGATGAATTTCTTGCACTGGATGAGAAGCGCCGGGCTATAATTCCTGAAGTTGAGAGCTTGCAGGCTCAACGTAATGCTGCGTCCAAGCAGATTGGTGCGCTTATGAAAGAGGGTAAGCGCGACGCGGCAGAAGCTGCTAAGGCTGAGGTTGGCACTATCAAGGATACGATTGCAGATTTAGATGCACAGCGCTCTGAGATTGACGCACAGGTTCGCCACTTGCTCGCTACTGCCCCTAACTTACCTGATGCCAGTGTGACTATTGGTGGAGGGGAAGAGGATAATGTCGAACTGAAGCGTTGGGGTACCCCGCGTGACTTTGCCGTAGAAGGGTTTGAGCCTCAAGCACACTGGGATTTAGGCCCTGCTCTGGGGATTGTGGACTTTGAGCGTGCAGTAAAGCTTGCCGAAAGTCGCTTTGTCGTGCTGTCGGGCGCGGGTGCTGCACTGAACCGGGCACTGATGAACTTTATGATTGACCAGCATTTAAATGCGGGATATAAAGAGTGGTGGCTGCCTGTATTGGCAAATGCGGACACGTTGTTTGGTTCAGGCAATTTGCCAAAGTTTGAGGACGACTTATATAAGACAAAGACTGAGAGTGATGGTAATGCTCTTGAAGGTGGTGTCACAGCGGGGCAGCTCTACCTGACGCCGACCGCTGAAACCACTTTGACAAGCCTCCATCGCGACGAGGTTCTTGAGGGCAAGCAGCTGCCCTTGCGCTACACAGCTTACACTCCCTGCTTTCGTGAAGAGGCGGGAAGTGCTGGACGTGATACGCGCGGCATGATTCGTGTGCATCAGTTTGACAAAGTTGAAATGGTCAAGCTTACTCGTCCAGAGGATAGCTTTGAAGCGCTTGAGGACATGACCCAGCAAGGCGAGAAAATTCTAGAGTTATTAGGTTTGCCCTATCGTCGAATCGAGCTTTGTACGGGAGACATGGGCTTTTCAAGCGCGAAGACCTACGACATAGAGGCTTGGCTGCCGTCTTACAATGACTATAAAGAGATTTCTAGCTGTTCGAACTGTGTCGATTTTCAAGCACGTCGGGCAAATCTGAAGTATCGTGACCCGGAAAATTTCAAAGGCTCACGCTATTTGCATACCCTGAATGGCAGCGGCCAGGCCATGGGTCGTTGCTTCGCTGCTATTATCGAAAATTACCAGAATGCTGATGGTAGTGTGACGGTACCAGAAGTGCTTCGTCCCTATATGCGTGGACTTGAGGTCATTAGATAGGGAACTGCACTAGGTGGAATAGGGCCACTTTGAGCGAAGGATACAAGTAGCAATAGCTTGAATGGGGGGGCGGAAGGAAGGCTATCCCTTCTACTGACTGAAGCCCTCCTATTCAAGCTATTGCGATTCCCTATCACACCTACGCACTATTGCTTGGAGGAGTCCATATCCCATAGTGCAGCTTTACTAGGTCAATGAAAGGTAGCCTTTCACCGTCTTCTGACGAAGGAATTGGCAGAAAGAAGACAGGATCACTGGCAAAAAACCAGTTGCCATCCAACTGTATTAGTCTTGCTGCAACCAATCCTGCATTACTTTGAATGCTTTGAGATGCTGTTGCATCATAGACTTTGAAGCTAGCGTCGCTACCACACTCTTCTAGGACGAGGGTTTGCGTCTTTGCGTTAACTGTCTTTATCCAAAAGTGACCCACATAACTAGATTCACCTGCTTGCTGCATGAGCTTAAGCTTGTCTTCATCTAGTTCGTCGGGATTGCGATAGATATAGGTTTCGAGGGCAGTTTTACCAGTCTTCAAGCGAAAGTCGTAGACGAGCCATTCATTAAAGAGCTGTTCGATTTTCTCTTTAGGAATGCGTTCCTGCGTCGCCTGTACATAGGCAAAAAATTCTTGCCCAGCACGGTCAACAACTTCGGGATGCTGTTCATAAAAATGCTGGAGCACAAGACCCATTTGCGGATCAGGATAGTCAAAACTCTGTCGTTCTGTCATGGCGGCTACTCCTATTCTTCGATTCGTCTGCGGTTGCGCTTTTTGTCTGATAGACGTTTCTTTGCGTCAAGTCTGCGCTTTGTGGCAGCTCTACTAGGCTTGGTTGCCACACGTCTTGGCGGACGATAGTTGGCAGCTTCTAGCTGATAGCGCAATCGCTTCAACGCAGCACGCTTATTCATAAGCTGACTGCGCTCATTACGGGCTACAACCGTAATGCCGCTAGGTTCATGTACTAGACGCACAGCACTATCAGCCGTGTTAACACTCTGACCTCCAGGACCAGAGCCACGAAAAACCTGTACTTTGCATTGCCTCAACAGGGTTTGGTCGTCTTTAGGGATAGTAAACTTCATACCACCAGTGTACCCCGCGGGCACACCAGGTGGCTAATCTGCGCACTGATTTAGTGAAGACCAGATGCTTGTGCAGGAGATAGCTGCACTTTGTTTTTAATAAATCAGTGCAAATATAAACGAATTAAATGGAGCGGCGCTTGCCTTAACTCTCGAGCGAAGTGCAGTGAAGTCGAGAGGTAATCTTAACCACCTAGCGCATCCGCGCTTGCTGAATGAGTGGATAAATATTTTATGTAACACTTTGTTACATAAAATATTTTACTTGAAATTTGCTCTATACTATGTCCTAGCCAACGTTGTACGCTATTGATTTTTATACCTAATAAACTACTGAAAAGAAGGAGAGTAAGCACAAATGGAGTTCAATACTAAATGTCTGCAGGCAGGATACGAACCAGGGAACGGAGAACCTCGTCAGATTCCCATTCACCAAAACACCACTTGGTATTTTGATTCGGCAGAACATCAGGCAAAAATCTTCAACCTAGAGGAAGCTGGTTATTTCTATTCACGCCTTTCAAATCCTACCTGTGATGCAGTGGCAGCTCGCCT
>WQVS01000046.1 GCA_009785705.1 Coriobacteriia bacterium | reverse complement strand
GCTATTTGATGAGCAAAGGCTTCTATAGTCAACTCTTCGTCGTTAAGGTAGGCTCGCGTCTGATCATAGAGCTCCTTCATGCCTTCTGCACCTGCACCACTCGATGATTGATAGGTTGAAACTACAACACGCTTGATAGGCGCCAGTTTATAAATCGGATTTAGCGCCACAACCATCTGAATCGTTGTGCAGTTAGGGTTTGCAATGATGCCCTGATGCCATTTGATGTCATCAGCATTAACTTCTGGCACTACTAGAGGAACATCTTCGCGCATACGGAAAGCGCTGGTGTTGTCAATCATGACAGCACCACTTGCTACCACTGCCTTTTCAAAGCGCTCACTGATACTGCCACCCGCTGAAAAGAGTGTAATGTCAACACCTTCAAAGCTATCTTCCGTAAGCTCTTGAACAATCAGCTCTCCATTAGTTGGAGCACCTGGACCCGTATAAGGAATACGTTTGCCTGCGCTACGTGCACTTGCTAGAGCAATGACCTTGCTTGCGGGAAACTCAAGCTGAGTCAACACATCAAGCATCTCTTGACCGACAGCACCCGTGATGCCTGCAATAGCAACAACAGGATTTTTGGGCATTGGCTTTGCAACATACATGGGAATGCTCCTAATCCTCTTCAGATTTTTTCAGCTTATTATGTGGTAAATAGTTCTATTCTTGGTCAAGACCAAAGGCGGTATGCAGAACTCGCACAGCAGTTTCGGCCTGATCGGCTGCGATAATGCAGCTTACACGAATGGGCGAAGTTGAAATGAGGTCAAGATTGATGCCCTCTTCTGCCAAAGCTTTGAACATCTTTGCAGTAATACCAGGATGAGACTTCATTCCAGCGCCTATAATAGACACCTTAGCAATATCGCGGTCAATATTCCAAGTACGAGCACCAATTTCTTTAAGACATATTTCCAATGCAGAAGTCACACTAGTAATATCATCTTCTGGTGCAGTAAAACTGATATCAGTAAGACCTGCATCAGAAATATTTTGAATAATCATATCAACATTAACGTTGTTTTGACCTAGGGTGCCAAAGACACTTGCAGCAATGCCTGGTCTGTCGGGGACTCCACGAATGGTAATCTTTGCCTCATTCGTATCGTGAGTAACAGCAGATACGACTGCATCTTCCATGCTGGGATCCTCTCCTCTAACGATTGTTCCAGGGACGTCTGCTGGCTTGAAGGAATGACGGCAGTGAATAACAACATCAAAATTGCGCGCAAACTCAACGCTACGCATGCTCAAAACGCCTGCACCTGAAGCTGCCATTTCTAACATTTCTTCATAGCTGACAGTATCTAACTTATGAGCCTTTGGCACAATGCGCGGGTCAGCCGAATAAACACCATCAACGTCACTATATATCTCACAGGCATCTGCCTTGATTCCTGCTGCCAGTGCAACTGCTGTAGTATCGCTGCCTCCACGACCTAGCGTGGTGATTTGACCGTCCACAGTGCGACCTTGAAAGCCTGCAACAATAACGATTTTCTTCTGGATAAGTGCTTCAAGTACGCAAGCTGCATCTATGCGCACAATTTTTGCCTTAGAGTAAACAGAATCTGTAATGATGCCAACCTGTGCACCTGTGAAAGAAACTGCTTCATAACCTTGCTTTTGAATAGCCATAGCTAGCAGCGCAATGCTGACTTGCTCTCCCGTTGAGAGCAACATATCCATTTCACGCTTGCAGGGCTTAGGATTTGCCTGATGAGCCAATCCGATAAGGTCATCGGTAACTTTACCCATGGCAGAAACCACAACAACAACGTCATCACCAGCTTTCGCGCGCTCAATCAAGCGTGCAGCAACGCGGTTCAGACGGTCGATGTCTGCAACAGAAGTTCCCCCGAATTTCATTACAACTCTTGCCATGGATGTTAGTATACGCGAATACTGAAGTACTGTGTTAAATTTAGGGAGTATTTTCCACTAGATATTTTCTATCGTGCCCCCATGGCTCAGGGGATAGAGCGTCTGCCTCCGGAGCAGAAGATCGCTGGTTCGAATCCAGCTGGGGGCACCATCTATAAATTTTCTATTTCTTTCCGCTTTCGAACTGCTAGGATTGCTGCCCCTGTACCTGTCACCAATAGGATTACTACAAGGACTGCTGAACCTTCTGTGAATAATCCTGCTGGAACAACGAAGGGTGCTCCACGATAACTACTGAAGACAACCTCTATGTCATCGCGCATGAAGCCAGCAGGTCCCACGTGCATGGTGTCAAATTCTCCAAAATCACCTGCGCGCGGACGCAAGTAGCTATTGGTCAAGGTGTAGTTGTTCTGACCTTCGAATTCTCGCATAACGACACGTACCGAATTGAGAGAATCCAAGCGTCCAATCGAGAAAGATTCACCAGGAAGTAGTGCTGGCAACCCCGTATCACCAGGTACTGCATCGGTGACTCCTGCTGCTACCGCTGAAAGGGTTCCGTTAGGACCTACATAAACGCGCCTCCATACGGGTACCATTTCATACTCGCCATTGCTGGCTACAGGGCTCTGTTCATATTCATCTGCGAAAAGATAGACCACTGTGCCTTCTGCCAAGGGCTCATCATTGTCATCGCGCAGCTGAACGCTGAAATAACGGCGCCTATCCATGTCGGCTCCAGCGCCATCAACATGATTGGTGACTGTTAGTGTTGAATTGTCTCGCGGGGTAATACTGAACTCAAAATTTCTTGTATCGGCATCCATTGGGCGACCTGGATTATGTACAGGAAGTACAGGGGCCGGATAAGGCAGAACTGTTGTCCAATTGGTCGTATGCACTGCATTTCCTGGCAGATGCGAAGTGCCTCTCCACAGATACCGTCCCCCAGTTCCTGAGTCGGTAAAATCTCTAAAATGCAGGTTATTAATTGCATTATTAAACCAAGCTACATCAGCTGCAGCACTAAGAGTTCCTGGGGCAACGTTATTTACGCCCCTCGCAGGGACTCCGTTAATTTGTTGAGCAATAGAAAGATATGCTGTTGAAGGTATCTGTGCAACAGTAAGCGTATCATCAATCCCTACACGCCTTACGCCTGCAAGATTGGCGCTTGCCTGGGCAGCAGTGAAGGCAACACCGACAGGACTATTGCCAACAGTAATCGCAGGAAAAGCAGTCGTACCCGTGCCTGCATCAGTTTGCCCGCCCGCAGCAGTAGTAATGTTGTTCCAAGTGCCTATGCGAATATTTCCATCTGCTGTAGTCTGCGTATTGCCCCCATGCCAACTACGCGTAGGGTATTCGTAACTTCCTGTTTGAGCAGCACCTTCACCTTCAAAGCGCTCAGAATCGATGATTACTTGAAGTCGATGATCGCGCCACCCTTCAAAGCCACTGCCATCAGCATTTCGCCCTCCAGGGATTCCGCGTGAAATGTTTACCTGATAGTTAAAAGACATATTGTTAAAAGCCGCATTTTGTGCGGGACTTCCCGTTAAACTAAGTGAACGCTCAAGGTGTTGCGTTATTTCGATTTCTTCTAAGGTCGCTACAAAATTAATTACGATAGGTCTACGTTCAGCACTAGGGGCAGGATAGCGCGCGTCGTGAAGCTCTCCTACGCTTACAGGAAAGGTTAATCTCTGTGTTGTGTCTGCTGGTCCTTGCAGAGGTAACTGAATAAAATTGTCAGGGCAAGGCACGAAGCCACGAGGTAAACCATCTATTGCAGGAGGGACAATCTGCTCCCCTGTATCAGGGTCATATATCCCTTCAAATAAAGCTCTAACGGCATCTTCTATCTGGCTACGGGTAACTGTATCGTTAATGTGAAATTCGTTTAACTCTTGCATAAATTCACTTAGACCCTGTGTTGGGAAGCGGTTAACGCGACTGCCAACAGGATTTGAGTTATAGCTACCTGTTCGTACCTGTGGATATAAAACGGAATCCTGCAGAGTCCAACTGGTACTATTGGCAGGGATGGCTCCGTTTAAGCGACCGAAATCAGCAAATCTAAACTCTACTAAGATGTCGCTAGTGGCATCAGGGTCTGTAACATAATTAACATGAATCGTATTGTTGTCTGGTGACACACTGAAAGGACTCAAGGGATGGCCATCAGCTCCTAGTCGACTGTTTTCGCGCGTTAAGCTGTCTACTACTGTGCCCGAAGCATTGCGCAATTCAATACTTTCCACTTTGTAACCACGACGATCACGTACCTGGAAAATAAGATGCTCGGATGTAGAGGCACCTGTACCCATAGTTGCTGTTCTTGTCTCGTTAAAACTAGGGGTGCTTAGGTCCATTGAAGTTAAGCGATAAGGGATATGCTCTGCTCCCTCAAAGAAATGCTGAATAATGACAGGCATAACATTATCAGGAGCAACCACAAACCACGACGCTTCAGGAATCATTCTGTCACGCACTGGGGTTGGAGTAAGCGGATTCCAGTTAGCCTGTGCCTGAGTATCAGCCAAGCTTACCCAAACAATATCACCAGCAAGAAGTTGACCTGAATTTGCGGTAAATGACCAAGTTTTGTCGGCATTAACTAATCCTGTACCCGCAATAGTGTGCTCTGCAGCATTGCCCGTGCGAGCCTGAAGCCTAATACCCGCACTTCCCAAGAGAGGTCCATCATCAAATTCGTCTTCATATTCCCAGGTTCCGCCGAAATTTACTTGAGAGGTGGGTACAATATTTGCATTGAGTCCTACTGGCACTGGAGGCACCACATCACGCACTGACTCGAACTCAAGAGCAGGCGGGACATTTATCGCACTATGACTTCTGGGCAAGTTTGGCTCAGAAGACCTCCAAGCCTCATCAATCTGATAGCTATCCCCCGCACGCAAGAATCTACCATCCTCGTGCGTTAACCTAACTGAGCCAGCAACTGATCTTGCGTCTGTCTCTGCCTCAAATAAGTTTTCTGCACCGAAAGAACGTACTGAGGGACTCTCCAAGTTATCGGTACTGCTAATAATTTGAACTTCGCCACTACTTCCACAAGTGTGAGTAAAATTTGCCCAAACCTCATTGTTGCCCACAGGCCTTGGATCACGCACAGCTCCCTGAGGAATATCTGCCAAGGCTCGTACGTGCCTATCAGCGTTGGTTAAGTCAAGGACCTCTCTAAAAGTTGGAGCTGCATTATTGCCCGTAATGCGTGTAAAGTTTTCCATCCTACGCGAATTCGCAGGATTAGTGTTGTAGTACCTAATGAAATCTGCATAAGAAACTGCATCTGCAATACGCAGGTGCGCCCCACGAAGACGGATATCAATAAGTGTCCACTGAGCGTCAGGTTCGCCATTCCAGGGATTTACTCCACGTCTCCATACGGAAAGATCAGAACCTGTCGAAGTAAAGGTGTTTGCTGCTCCTGAACCTAAGGAGAAAATGCGACCGCCCCCAGGACGAATGTTTACAAAGTCATAGTAGTACGGCTTAATCATAACAAAGTGAACGTTACCACCTGTCGCACGTACAATACCATCATTTGCACCTGTACCTGCTGTGCGTCCACTGGCAATAAAATTAGCACCTTCCGTTATGCGGATTTCACCATTTCTATAGCCGCGCGCGTTGATAGCTGCACCACGCTGTGCTTCGATGTTCATATCCGAATCGCCCAGAACGCGTAAGAACCAGTTATTAGCAGCAAACTCTACTGCAGCGTTAAAGCCTCGCGCAGTACTTGTGCCTGGATTAACAAAAGTACCCCTAACAGTACCACCTTCATTGCGTATACTAACGCTAGCATCACGCACCTCGAGGCCATTGCCTGTGCCCTGTCCAAAGCGCAGGGCAGCAGCATCTACACCACTATGTCCTCTGCGTTCAACGGTCAAATTTGCTCCATCAGTCACTGAAACCGTCTGGTTGCTGGCCCCGCTGGCCATGTAGAAGCGCAGGCTTGCTTGACGTGAATGTTGGGCAGAATTTGAAATGAAGGTCGCAGAAGAGTCTTCCCCACTTACCTCAAAGATACCCCCGCGAATATACTGGAGGAATGCTGAAGTGCCTGCATTTGTCCCTGTACCAGTGCGTGTATTATGTACGAAGAGCTCACTACCATCCGCAACAGAAGTACCTCCGCTACCGCCCCTTAGAAGCACAAGACCGTTAAGTTCTGCTGACGAACCTGTGCCGCGAGGATTTCCCGTAACATGCAGACTTGATTTTTCAGAAAGCTTAATCGTGGCAGGTCTAACATTGCCAGCAGCCGCAGCACCCACATGAATAAGGATTGCATGACCTTCACGAGCAGCAGTTCCAAAGCTTACATCTCTATTGATGGTAACTTCTGCCCCATCGCTTAGACTGAGGCCTGCGCCTAATGCCTGATTTGCAGCCAGAGGGCGTGCGCGGACAACATCCATAGTTCGAGCTTCTGCAACAGTAAGATAATTTGCTGCAGAACCCGTGCGTACTGTTTCTAAGTTCGTAGTGCCCCCTATAAAATTCACTTGGCGTGCATTAATTAGAACGCGTCTTTGATTAAGTCGAATGTCATTTTCCCCAGAGAAATTAACTGTTCCCTCTGAAAGAGAAAGAAAGCCCCTCATTCCTGCTGCGGAACTCCATGAAGTTCCTCCAGCACTTACCGTGCGCACATTGTGGAGATTTACAGTCCAGTAGCGCGAGGCAGGATTATTGGCACCTGACCAACCAGATGTGTCTCCCCCCATGGGAGCAACAGAGATAACTGAGGTATTGTCTCCTGCCGCAGAGCTAGAGCTAGAGGGAACGATGTCAATATTTTTGAGGGTGAAGACACGATTCCCTGTTGTTCCAGTCAAATTGAAAGTACCATCGCCACCTGTTCCGTGAGTCAATCTGTGGCCTCTGCCGTCAATGGTCAGACCTTGTCTGCCGTCGACAGAGCGCAGAGCAGCGTTGTTAATGGCATTACTAATGCCAGCACCAGCAGCAGTACCACCAGTAATACTTTGAGTAAGATAAATGTAGGTACTTCCCTCTGCATTCGCATTTGCAATAGCAGTATTGAGGGTTGCCACCGTGCCAACAGCAACTGCACCCTCTGGTACAGGATCAAATCCGGGAATCCTATCAGTGGCTGGCATGTAGGCAAATGTCGCAATATCTAAATCTGTAGCCTCAACTTCCTCTACAGTCAAATCATCACTATCTTCAGGCGTTTCCTCACTGCTGAGGAAAGCTTCGTCTGATGCATTGGCATCAGTAGAGCTGCTATCGCTTGCCATGCCTAAAAGAGCATCTTCATTGGAGACAAGTGCCTCTTCAGCAGTAGGTAATTCTTCTGCGAGCTCTTCGATAGGTGTTAGCGACATAGATTGGGAATCGTTCGTCACTCCTTCAGCCCAAAAGGCTGAACTAAGGACAAAGAAGGCGATAGTGCACAAAACCAGGCATGCCATCACTGCAAAATATCTTTGCTTAGCCTGGTTCTTTGATACTATTTCACGCAATTTTTTAGTCACGATTAATCACCTGCTACATCAGCTATTATTTTTGTATGGTCTCTGGAAAAAGATGATGTTGGCGGAATTTTTCACCTTTGGAAAATCATGTATAAAGTATACCACATTTGTATCAATTAGTACAGGCTCACTTCTTTAGGGAGCGAGTAGGGCAGATATTCCAAGTGAAATGCACATTACTTGAGCAGACTGCCTCCTCACAATCAGAGAACATGTGAACTTAGATTTTGCTTAATTCTTAATATTGAAATTGCATTTAAGCTGAAGTTGGAATAGCATCCATGTCATAGAGTAGCGAATCGACGAATTCCACTTTTAGATAACTATTAACTTCGTAAGTAGCGAAAAAGTCCTCTATTGAACTGTCTTTTGGCGGTGTTATGCGGACTATGCCGTCAATGTCTGGCGTTTGGTGTGCAGCTCTTGCAACCAGAACACCTTCAGCGCTATCGTGCCCCTCCACAAGGACTTCTAGCTCTTGTCCAATGCGGTCTGCAGTACTTTGCCAACCAATCTGGTCAGCCAAATCTCGGATATACTGAGCACGCTCAAGTCTTAACGAATCATCTAGCTGGTCTGGCAGCTCAGCTGCGCGCGTTTCGTCTTCGGGCGAGTAAGGAAAAACTCCCACATAGTCAAAGCTGGCCTCTTCTACAAAGACGCAGAGCTGGTTGAACTCCTCTGCAGTTTCTCCTGGGAAGCCTGCTATAAGTGTGGTACGCACAGTAAGATCTGGCATAAGTTCGCGAGCCTTGGCAAGTTGTACCTGAAAGTTTTCGACATCGCGAGGATTTCTACCCATTGCCTTCAGTATGCGTGAAGCAATGTGCTGCAAAGGAATCTCTAGATAGGGCACTATGGTGGAGTGCTTTGCCATGGTCTGAAGCAGCTCATCTGTAAGACCTTCTGGTTGTAAGTACATAAGACGCAAACGCTTAAGCTTTGGGATTACTGCCAGCTGGTTGAGCAGATGAATGAGGTTGGTATCAGTCTCTAAATCTGTGCCATAGCGACTGATGTCTTGTGCGATAACAATAAGTTCGTAAGTGCCCGCATCAACTAAAGCTTGAGCTTGCGTCAAGATATCTTCTGGTTCGCGCGATACGTAAGAACCACGAATGCTTGGTATAGTACAAAAAGTACACTTTCTATCGCAGCCATCTGCTATGCGTAAATATTCATAGCTACGCGCTTCAGTCTCTGCGCGCACAATGGGCAACTGTGATGCCGCTGGCAAGCAGTCCCTAAGCACTTTTACTAGAGCGTCTGTATCCCCTACCTTTATAAAGGCAGTAACTTCTGGCATCTCTTCAGATAGATCTTCAGCATAGCGATTAACTATACAGCCAGCAACAATAACGGGAGGTCGCTCCTTTTGTGTCGCACTGCCGGAAGGCAAAGTGAGCGCCAAGGCATCAAATATTGCCTCTATTGAGGCCTCGGTTGCTTCCTGAATAAATGAACAAGTATTAACGACTATGGCATCTGCGCTGTTGCCTACTTCATCACTGTATTCGCTGCTATAGTAGCCAGCTGCCTCTACTGCCTTACGCATGAGATCAGTGTCGACCTCATTTTTAGGACATCCTAGGGTTGTGAATGCGACTGTGGGGATTGTCAGTTTAGTCACCGCTTGACCCAAAGCCTGCCTGACCACGCACTGTGTCGTCTAAGTCAATTTCGTCACATTCGACAATCTGAACAGTTGGAACAGCCTGAATCACAAGCTGCGCAATACGTTCACCACGAACAATCTCTAAGGGCACTTCTGGGTCACTGTTATAGGCAATAATGCAAATTTCCCCACGATAATTGCTGTCGACAAGTCCTGGGGCATTCACTAAACTCAAGCCCTTCTTCAAGGCGTGACCGCTGCGAGGCAAAATGAAGCCTGCGTAACCCTGCGGAATCGCAAGGCGAATACCTGTCGAAATAAGCTGCCTTCGCAAGGGTGCAATTATTACCGATTCAAGACTGCATAAATCAAGACCTGCATCACCTGCACGTCCATAACTAGGCAGAACCGCATCGGGACACATACGAGCAAGCTGCAGTTTAACTTTACTGCAAGACGTTGAGGATAAAGCTAAATCTTTCAGGACATCAGAACTACTGCGCACCACTTGTTCAGCAGCCTGTGACTGCCTGTCATTATCCATATCGTTGTGAGACATCAGGACAACTCTGCCAATTCACCCGTAAATTCTTCAACAGTACGGAAGTCCTTATAGACGCTTGCGAAACGCACATAGGCAACAAAGTCTAAATTTTTCAGGCGGAGCAAGACCATGTCCCCCAAAGTCGCAGATTCGACCTCAAAGCGAAATGAGCTTTGCAGGCTATCGCGAATATCATTGATGAGTATATCTATATCTTCTCCCGAAATAGGGCGCTTTGCTGCTGCTACCATAAGACCACGACGCAATTTCTGAAAGTCGAAAGGTTCGCGAGAACCATCACGCTTAATGACAACAAGGGGTTGCTCTTCGCGGCGCTCATAGGTTGTAAAGCGCGCGTTGCACTCTAGACATTCACGGCGACGTCTAATTGCATCCTGCGATTCACTCGCACGAGAATCTATTACCTTGCTATCCACATGCCCGCATTTAGGACAATTCACACTGATCCTCCTCTGTTCTTCAACAAAGAAAGTGTATCATCACTTAGGTAGTGATGCGGACATGGTCGCCCGTGATTTCTCTTATTGTTGCCGTTGGATGGATTATAAGCCTTCCGCTGCAGTCAAGCTTATCAATCACACAGTTCTCACCAATAGTTATATCGTGACCATTGACGACATTTGCCGTTACTTCAGACAGTTCGATGGTTGTTGCCTCTATAGTGCCTACCTTTGACCACTTATTGGCAAGCCACTTCATCAAAATGCTCGTCTGGGATTTAATGGTGACTTTCTCTCCCACTATTTCACTGGCATTGATGTAGCCTTCTGCATGCACCAAATCGGCACTGATCTCACCTGTGCCCAGGCAGGTAATGACTCCTCTGCAGTGAATTTCATTTGCTTCAAGCTTTGCATTGCTTGATTTTCTGCCAATATTCATATAACCATCTACATCAATTTTGTCAGCTCGCACACTACCTTTAATGTTGGCCACGCCGTCACAGTCAAACTTCCCTGTCTCTAGGTTCATTTCACAGTTAAGAATGCCATCAATCTCTATAAGCTGAGCAACTAAGTTACCACTGCAATTGCAGACACCATCTATAGACAGATGCTCATAGGTGCCACCTGCAATGCTTAATATACCGTCAAATTCTGTTCTTTGCATGATATCTCTCACTCCCCATTTCTAAAATTTTGTTTTCCGCAATATTAGCTGTTTTATCTTGGGTTAACGTTTACAATTTTTGCTGCAGGCTCTTTATCTGCAGTATCATCGTCATCTTTGTCCACACCATCAAAACGTCCAATCTTTAACTTTGCGACTAGGTCAGCCAACGATGCTGTTCTTATGATTTCTATGGCACTGTCAAAGAGGGGCTGTCTTCCCTCTTTTCCTAGGACAACATACAGCTTG